>CAZNNK010001182.1:0-2138 GCA_964574085.1 uncultured Coleofasciculus sp. | reverse complement strand
CTACAGCAACGGCTATGATCGGGGTTATTTCTCTCAGTGGTTTTACAATTACAACGGGCGGTGAACTCAAAGGTAGCCCAGCCGGAAGTGAGGGACTGACTACCAGTAGACCAGGTGCTGTGGTTATCGACTTCAATGATGCGCTAGACCTTGACTTTACCAGGGTGGGTACTGTTAATCAACAAGGAGCAACTTACACGCCAGACGACACATTAGTGATTAACAACGGTGGTACACTCGTACCAACAAAAGGAGCAGTTCCCTTTTCCAGTCCAACCCAAAATAACACGTCAGCTTACTTGTCACTACCGACAAATTCTCAGGATGATGGAGACATCAACCAAGTCTCGATTCAGTTACCCAAACCCTCCAACTATTGGGGGATGCACTGGGGTTCCATGGATTCGAGTAATCAAATTGAATTTTTCCGGGGCGATAGACGTTTAGCCCAGTTTACACCCGATGATTTTGTCAGTTTGGGAGTGGGTCCCGGTGCTGGGGGAGAGAATCAAACAGAGGAGTCTAACAATCCTTACATGAATTTCTCGGCTGAGGGATCAGATCAATGGTTTGATCAGGTAGTGCTGACTCAACGGGGTGAGGATGACACTATCGCCTTTGAAAGCGACAACCACGCTTATGATGCTGTACCGGAACCCCTAACGATTCTGGGATCAGGGTTGGCTTTGGGATTTGGGGCTATCTTCAAGAAACAACAGTCACAGCGGCGTTAGTCAATTCACTTCTTTTTCATAACCTTTGCCTCTGTGTAGAGACGTGCCATGGCACGTCTCTACAATGTTGTTGGGATGACTTCACAGCCAGAGGTAGTGGTCTGTCAACCTTAAATTGACGGGTTGAGACTGACGCGGGGACGCGGAGAGGGGGAGACGCGGAGAGGGGGAGATAAAAATAACCCGTCACAGTAGCTTTAACAGTCTACTAGGATGAACCATCAACGATAACGATAAGCTTAGGAGTGTATTCCACACCACTAAGAACTGCTTTAGAGTATCACTTAGAAGCAGTGCGACAGTCTCAAGATAGGCGATGACCACATTACTAACGCTTTTTAGCAAACAACGGCAGGAACTGCAAGGCGCGATCGATAAAACCACAAATCCAGAACAGGTGGTGATGCTGGTGCAAAACCAACTCAATACTCTGGAAAGCAGTTACATTGGGGGACTGAGTGTCTCTCAAGTGCGTCTGGCGGCTTTTTTCCTGGATGCACTGCGCCAGTCTGTGGCGACGCTAGCGGCGGCTAATCCAACCAACCCGATGCGGGTTACCCCCCCAGAATCGGAGTCAGAGGCTAAACCAGGGCGACGATTGTCTCCCAAACGCCTCATTCTCAAAGTTCTCCAGGGACTTCTCTGTATCGGTATCTTAGATTCGCTGTTCAACTTGAGTTCCGATGCGCCCGGAGTGTGGCTGGATATTTTGCTGATGGCGTTGTTGGTTGGGCTTGAGATTGTCTCTCAACTCGATAAAAGTTCTCTAGAAAACCCTACAGACACACCTGAATCAACCGCATCTGTGCTTACTCTGCGAATCGATAGTCAAGTCTTGTTAGATAATATAGCTGAGGCGCTCAATACTATTGATTTAGCCGTTGCTCAAGCCCAAGATGGGAAGAAAACCGTCGAGGCGAATGCAATTGAGGAACAACCCGAACTATTAAATCTGCTACAACGGTTGATAGGCGCATCATTTCTAGAAAAGCCTCAGATGGCGCTAGAACTGACTAAACTGATACCCCAAATTTTGGTTGAGCAGGGGATTGAAGCCAAACTCTATCAACCGGATGATGTCAAAAGTCATCGGGAGTATTTTGACTTCGAGCCAAGTATCAACCCTAATGCTAAAGAGTATATTACAATTGCGCCCGCTTTAGTCAAAGGCGATCGCCTATTGCGGCGGGGACGGGTAATTGAACCGAGACGCTAATAAATAATTAATTATGACTGATGTAGTTTCCTTGACCAACTCTAAACACAGTGAGAGTACTTCACCCCTAAACACGTCCCCATTATCTCCTATTATTCCAGATAATATGCACGTTTTAGAGACCATTGGATTTGATTTAGGACACGGTGAAACAGCCGTTGCTAAAGCGCTAGTGGAGAGCATTGACC
>CAZNNK010001181.1:0-2144 GCA_964574085.1 uncultured Coleofasciculus sp. | reverse complement strand
GAGTGGTTCATTGGATACAAAATCGCAGTGTTGCCCATTATCCAACTTACTATTCGGCACAATTAGTTCATCCTCCGTTTGCCGAATTTGTGATCATGCATCTACAGATTCTCAGTCGGGGCGATCGCTGGGCTAATTTGGTGCAATGGTTAAGTATGGTTGGCAGCATTATTGGCGTATCCCTAATTGCTAAACAACTGGGTGCAGATCAACGGGGACAAATTTTTGCGGCGATTTTCTGTGCTACGATTCCCATGGGAATTTTGCAAGCGTCCAGCACTCAAAATGATTATGCTGTCGCTTTTTGGCTAGTTGGTCTAGCTCATTATATTCTGTTGACATTACCCGAAAAAAAGATTCCGCTTCCCTTAGTCCTCAGTATTGGCGCTAGCTTAGGTTTGGCTGTTTTCACCAAGAGTTCAGGTTATATCTATGCCTTTCCCTTAATGGTTTGGTTTTTCCTGGCGAAACTGAATCGCTTACGCTGGAAATTATGGAAACCAATAGGTATTGTTACTCTTATATTTTTAAGCCTGAACTGGGGTCATTATTCACGCAACTTTGATTTGTATGGAAATCCCATATCGGTAGCCGAATATTCAGCCGACTATAAAATAGAAGTGTACAGTCTGCTGACATGGATCTCCAATATTATCAGGAATCTTTCTCTCCATGTTGATATCGTTAGATACCTAGGACTACAGGAGTTTATTACACCGATTACGGGGATTAGCCACAAATTAATCAGCATAATCCATTCCGTTTTGGGCATTGACATGAATGATCCGCGAACGACCTGGCCCCTAAACTCCTATACAGTTCCGGGTCTATCCTTTGATGAAAATGTTGCCGGAAATCCCCTGCATCTATTCCTTATCGCTTTAGCGATTATAGTTTTTGTGTTTAACAAAGAATTGAGGACAAAAACCAATGTAATCGGTTATGTCTTGGCATTAATGGGTGGCTTCTTACTCCTTTGTTGGATGCTGAAAATCCAACCTTATCAAAGTCGCCATCATCTTTCAGTTTTTGTCCTCTTTTCGTCTTTTGTCGGTTTAGTTTTTGCCAAAAGCTGGAATCGCCATGTTGTAATGATGGTGGCGGTAATTATGCTCGTGGCATCAATCCCCTTTATGGTTAATAATAAATACCGACCCATTGCTGCCGAGCAAAATATATTCAATACCAGCCGCAATGCACTGTACTTTACTAATCGCAAACATCTCAAAGATTCCTATTTCGCGACCGCTGATTTTCTCAAAAAACAAAACTGTAAAACGATTGGGTTATCTTTAGGAGGTACAGCCGTACCATCGGGGACGTATTGGGAATATCCATTTTGGATACTTTTGCAGGAAAATAGTTCTAAAATTATTCGGTTTGAGCATATTTTACATCCAGAAAATCGCTCCCATGCCAAATCGAAGATATATCCCCACAATAATTTTAATCCCTGTGCCATTATTGCGGTTAGAAGTAGTAAAGAGGAACCCGTTAAAGAAATGGTGGTTCAGAGTAGCACTTATGTCAGCGCTTGGTCAGCTAACTCGGATCAGATAAATGTTTTAATTAAAGATGGGGGAGATGTGAAAGAATTAGATTGACCGCTGATGCTGATATTTTCTTGGTGAGAAGGGCGGGTTTTGTTGAGAGGTTATTGGTGGGGAGGGCGGGTTTTGTTGATAGGTTATCGGTGGATATTTGAATTGAGTCCCTAAACCCGCCCCTACAATTGGGGCTAAACCTGCCCCGACAATTGTGGCTAAACCCGCCCCTATACCCGCCCCGACAATTGACCCTTCGCTTCGCTAGTGGGACATGCTTATGACTGATTACTGGCTCGATACTTAGCGGGCATAGTACTATCAAGATGAGTGTTTCCTGATCTTTTCCAGATATCCCGTGATTACCAACTCCGTTGACGCCATTCTGAACCGCGCCTTAGCTGGTGAAGACATTTCTCCCCAGGAGGGTGTTATTCTCCTAGAGCAAACGGAACCTGCTGCTGTGGGGGCGATTCAGGAAACGGCTGACCAATTGCGCCACCACCAAGCTGGCGATCGCGTCACCTACGTGATTAACCGTAATATCAACTTTACCAATATTTGTACTCAGCACTGTAGTTTCTGAGCCTTCCGCCGCGA
>CAZNNK010001180.1:0-2148 GCA_964574085.1 uncultured Coleofasciculus sp. | reverse complement strand
GTTGCCATACGGACTGATCGCGCAAAGGCTTTAAACGTGGCTTCGATAATATGATGAGAATTAATTCCATCCAGTTGACGGATATGCAACGTCATTTGGCTATGGTTCACCAATGCAACAAAGAATTCCCGCACCAGTTGCGTGTCATAGGTGCCAACCCGTTGAGTGGGAATCTCCAAGCCATAGCTTAAATGAGGACGCCCCGAAAAATCGAGTGCCACTTGGATTAATGCCTCATCCAAGGGTGCGATAAAATGACCAAAGCGGACAATTCCTTTGCGATCGCTTAATGCCTGAGCAAACGCCTGTCCTACTGTAATGCCCACGTCTTCATTGGTATGGTGATCATCAATTTCGATATCACCCGTGGCTTTCACCTCTAAATCAATTAACCCATGAGAGGATAACTGATGCAACATGTGATCCAAAAAGGGGATACCTGTGTCCGCACGACAGGTTCCTGTACCATCGAAATTCAGGCTAACCTGGACATCGGTTTCACCCGTGGTACGTCTCACCGTTGCTGTCCGGGCGGGGAAGAGAGGATGCTGAGACTGGGAATTGAGATCTGTGCGATCGCTGGTTTGCATAGTCGCTGCTGACATGAGAACACCGTCTCTTATTTTCTCACAGGAAAGAGCGGGAGGGTGGAAGCCCTTCTCCCTCATCTTCCCTCTCCCAATCTCTTCCCTTAGTTACTCACCAGATTCAAACAAGCGTGCTAAAGTAACTCTAGACACTGGCAATAACGCCAACTTAATGAGAAGGAGAACACAACCATGCCAGATACTCAGGGTTTAGTCAAGGCATTTGGTGAAGTCCAGGATAATCCCATCCTACTGGAGCAAGGTGTCACCGCTCCGGTTTGTGAAGGGCTAAATATTGCATTAGCAAGCTTCCAAGCCCTCTATCTGCAATACCAAAAACATCACTTTGTCGTGGAAGGTGCCGAATTTTATTCTCTGCACGACTTTTTTCAAGAAAGTTACGAACAGGCGCAGGAACATGTCCACGATTTGGGAGAACGACTCAATGGATTAGGTGGAGTTCCCGCCGCTAGTTTTAGCACTCTGGCGCAGTTATGTTGCTTCTCTCCAGAAGCCGATGGCATTTTTTCATCGCGTCAGATGATCGAGAATGACTTGGCAGCCGAGCAAGCTATAATTCAGTTAATTCGGCGTCAGGCGTCACAAACGGAAAGTTTAGGCGATCGCGCCACTCGCTATTTGTATGAACAAATCCTGTTGAAAACGGAGGAACGGGCGTATCATTTGAACCATTTCCTCGCACCAGATAGCTTAACGTTGGGCTTTGTGCAAAAAAGCTAGACCTTCGTAGCGAACATGTCCCACCAGTGAAATTTAATGTTGGCTGGTGGGTATTTAATAATTGTGGAGAACAAATAACTGATATCATGTCCGCTTAAACATGTCATTATTCCCTTGTGCCTTGCAACCTTCCTCCTTTCCTTCTGCCTTCTGCCTTCTGCCCTCTGCCCTCTGCCTTGTCTCAACCGATAGTGTAAGTATTCCACCGGACATGACATGACCCAGTTATTGGAACAAGTGAAGCGATGTCCTACCCGCCGATTGAGTCTTCAATCACCTTTTTCTACACCCATGACCTTGACATTTCGGCACGGTTCTACGAAGATGTGTTGGGTTTGGAGTTATGGCTCGATCAAGGCAGTTGTCGGATTTATCAGGTGAGTGGTGATGGGTACGTGGGTGTGTGCCAAAGTAGCGGTACAAAAATTCCACTCACTGACAAGCAATCGAATGTAATTTTTACCTTGGTAACACCACAGGTTGACGAGTGGTTTGACTATCTTCAGCAACGCGGTGTTGTCTTTGAAAAGCCGCCGACGTTCAATGAAACGTACAAGATTTACCACTGCTTCTTGCGTGATCCCAATGGTTACCTCATTGAAATTCAACGCTTCGGAGGATAAACCTCTGGGAGGGATGTATTTTACCATTGAATCAGGCGCAAAGCGTGGGTTTCTGGGCGTAAGGTTAATTCGCAAAAGGCAGAGGGCAGAGGGCAGAGGGCAGAAGGCTCCAAGGGAAAAGATTGATATCACCCCCTCAATGCAACCCGCCGTTCCAGTTGACGGTTAGCCCTGATACTAGGAGGCAGCTTCTTTTG
>CAZNNK010001179.1:0-2150 GCA_964574085.1 uncultured Coleofasciculus sp. | reverse complement strand
GGGGCAAATATGAAGAGGCGATCGCACATTACCAACAAAGCCTTGAACTCTATGAGCATTTAGACAAACAGAAGGATGTGGCTAATCAGTGGTACTGGCTAGCTGCTTGCTATCGAGACTGGGGACAGTATGAGAAAGCGATAGAGTGTGAACAAAAGGATTTAGCCATTCGCCAGCAGCTAGATGACCAATCAGATATCGCTTTAGCCTATTATCAGTTGGGTAGAATCTATCAGGATTGGGGGAAATATGAAGAGGCGATCGCACATCACCACCAAAGCCGTGAACTCTATGAACAATTAGACAAACATAAGGATGTCGCTGATTCGTGGTACTGGCTAGCTGATTGCTATCGAGACTGGGGACAATATGAAAAAGCCATAGAGTGTGAACAAAAAGATTTAGCCATTCGCCAGCAGCTAGATGACCAATCCAGAATCGCTTTAGCCTACTATCAATTGGGTAGAATCTATCAGGATTGGGGGAAATATAAGGAGGCAATTACCCATCACCAACAAAGCCGCAATTTACACCAGCAAATCGGTCACAATGAACGCATAGCTAGAAGTTACAGATACATTGGCAAAACCCAACGCCTCCTCGCCCAAACTACCTCCGACACCACCGCCGCCCTCACCCTCCTCAGCCAAGCCGAAGAAAACATACGCCAAAGCATACAAATTAATACAAAAAACGACTACAAAAAGAACCAGGGGTATGATTACATCGCCCTCGCCCTCATCTACGCTGAACGCTTCCACCAACTTCCGGCGGATGATTTTAACTTATTGGAACAAATCAACCAATTTCAAACAAACTACACCCTCGGCTTAACCCACCTCCGCCAACTCGGACAAACCGTCGATAGTGCCGAAGAAACCCTAGATATCGCCCGCGCTTACTTACGAATTGACCCGATAAAATGGACAGAATGCACCGAATCTAGAGACAAGACATCACACATCTGGGAACCCCTAAACCAAGCCGAAACCCTCACCCGCGCCGCCCTAGAAACCTTCCAAGCTTATAACCGTAGTAAACTGCAAGCCGCCGCGCAGCAACTCCTAGAAGAAATCCACCAGCGAATTTAGTTTGTAATTGCACTTGTAGTTGCGCTTGTAGTTGCGCTTGTAGTTGCGCTTTAGCGCCATAAACCTTTGCCTCACCACCTCCAAACCCAAATTGAATTAGTTCGTAGCTTTAGCCCTTAATTTAAAATAATGGTGCGTTACGCTTCGCTAACACACCCTACGTATTGTTGAAATTTTGCTTGCTATTTAATAGTGCAAGAAATCGAACAGGCGGAAATTCGTGTGATTCACTACAAGACTGACCAATATTTATCGAATATCATGGTAATTTGTGAAAATTCTAATAGTAATTAGTAAGTAAACTCTGACATCCGCCAAGAACTCAAGTTCTTGGCTAAAAGCTTAAGTCCACGAAGCGTGGACTCAAACTATTGTCCAGTCAACTTTAGCTGATTTGAGCTTTTGGTTCCTTGGGTTGAAACCCAAGGCAGTAAAATAGCGATAGGTGCAAGATGTAAGGTGAAATCAATCTAAAAGCTAGAGTATACAGCGCTTTTGGTAGTAAGTGAGGTACACAGATAAAACCCCGACAACTCCTACTGGGGACTTGCGTAGAAGACTGTACCTCATCAACCACCAAATCTGCTGTAAATGTAGTAATAAACCTGGATAATAATAAATGACGAAAGCGCGACAAGAACGATTATATGGGTCGGTAAAACGTTCTGCAATAGCGACAATTTTGGGGTTTTTGGTGTTAACGGCGGCTATTTTTAACCCCAATGCAACGGGAATTATTAAACCAGAGTTTTGGTTGAGGGGATTGGCGATCGCACTGCTATTATGGGTGATGATCGTCCTGGTGTCTCGCTTTTCCAGTCCCTTGTGGCTGCAACTGGTGAGACGATTACCGATTTTCGGGAAAATTGTACAGGTGCGATCGCTCCTTTATTTAGCTAAGTTAAGATTACCGTTAAGTTGTGGGGTTTCCATCCTCACCGCCTTGGATTTACTGCGAGAACATATCCCCGATACAATCATGAAAGGCAAACTCTCTTGGGCTAGACGGCGCGTTCGTATGGGTCAACCCTTGAGTCAGAGTCTCCAGGGTAAATTACC
>CAZNNK010001178.1:0-2150 GCA_964574085.1 uncultured Coleofasciculus sp. | reverse complement strand
GCAGAAATTTTGAACAAAGAGGATTGTAACAGAGAAAACCCATAACTTTAACCTAATGAAGTAGGGTCTGCTGAATAAGTCTTGTGGTGGGGTAGGGAGCTGGGGAAGCCATGTAGAGACGTAGCATGCTACGTCTGGAAGCTGGGGGAGCAATGATACATTTTCCCTGATAACGGTGCAAGGGTATGAAAGGGTTTTACCTTATGTCCTTGAAGATGAACCAATGTCCATGCTACTCAAAGCCTTGATAGATAAGGGTTTTGGAGTTGTGCCGCAAACCCTAAGTACGGGAATAGCGTCCAATCAGTTCTCCATTTGCCAGAATATGACCACTCATCGCCGCTTGAAGCTGCTCTTTGGTTGCACCGGCGTCTAGTTTCAGGGTGCGGTCAAGGGCGTAGAGTTTAAAGAAGTAGCGATGGATGCCACTGGGAGGACATGGACCGCCATACCCTAAATTACCAAAATCATTTTTACCTTGAGTCCCACCCTTGGGTAGTGGTTCTTGCGCTGGGATTCCTTGAGGTAACTGGCGCGTTTCCGGGGGGATATCATAGACAACCCAATGCACAAAGGTTTGCCCAGGCGCATCCGGGTCATCAACAATTAAAGCAAGGCTTTGGGTTCCTGTGGGAGGTGCATCCCAGTGGAGTTCGGGAGAGATGTCCTCTCCATCACAGGTGTACTGGGAGGGAATCATCTCGTTGGCGTTAAAGGCTTGACTTTCCAGGTTCATCGTATTTTTATCCGATGGGATTTGCGAATCTGTGGACGTGGAATCGTGATTCGCCGAACTGCAACCGACTAGGGACAATCCCACGAACCCCAGTAAATTAACACTTTTTCGCAGAAAGACTCTTCTACCCAAAGAATTAGGATGTTTCTGTCCACTCAGGAGAAAAGGGGGAGAAAAAAGGTTCATTGTTGCTGGTATCCGTGTTTTCTAGCTGTCGCCGTAACAATAATAAAACCTTCTGCCCTGGAGCCTTCGGCTATATCAGCTGTCTTAACTCTCGATTGGCAAGACACAATGGAGAATAGAGGGAAATTTTTCCCAAAATTGTAGGTAACAACTTCAGTGAACAGGATGAGTACAACAGCCGTCAATCCGTTTTTAGCGGGGAATTTTGCCCCAGTACAGGACGAAATCACTGCTGATGAACTAACCGTCATTGGTGAACTTCCTGCCGACTTATCCGGGATGTTTGTCCGCAATGGTCCGAATCCTCAGTTTCCCCCTATCGGTCACTATCACTGGTTTGATGGCGATGGGATGTTACATGGGGTGCAGATTAGCAATGGTAAAGCATCTTACCGCGATCGCTATGTCCGGACTCCAGGGTTTGAGAAAGAGCGAGAAGCGGGTCATGCTATCTGGACAGGGTTAATGGAACCTCCCCAGGACGAGGATTCCCCACCCTCGTTTAAAAATGTTGCCAATACCTCTGTTATCTGGCATTCTGGTCATTTTCTGGCGCTGTGGGAAGGGGGGGAACCCTACGCGATTCAGCTTCCGGAGTTAGAAACGATTGGTGCTTATACGTTCAAGGGCAAGCTAGCCTCTCCCTTCACCGCGCATCCCAAAATTGATCCTGTCACCGGCGAAATGATGTTCTTTGGCTATTCTCCCATGGAGCCACCCTTCTTAACCTACAGCATTGTTTCGCGATCGGGTGAGCTGGTGCGTACTGTGCCAATTGACTTGCCAGAACCGGTGATGATGCACGATTTTGCCATTACCCAAGATTACACCTTGTTTATGGATCTGCCGATGGTGTTTAACGCCCAGGGAGAAGCCATGCTTCAGTTTAAACCTGAACGTCCCAGTCGGTTTGGCATTGTTCCCCGTCACGGTGATAATAGCAGTATCCGTTGGTTTGAAAGTCCGTCCTGCTATGTCTTCCATACGCTGAATGCCTATCAAGAAGGGGATGAGGTGGTGCTGATTGCCTGTCGGATGAATTCAACAAGCGTGTTAACATCTGCTGAAAAGACTGGGGATGAAGCTGACTCAGATAAGCCTCGGCTGTATCAGTGGCGGTTTAATCTTCGCACAGGTAAAGTACAGGAAAAGCCATTAGATGAGCGCATCTCAGATTTCCCCCGCATCAATGAACTGATAATCGGACGTATAATGCGCTTTGGTTAAA
>CAZNNK010001177.1:461-2152 GCA_964574085.1 uncultured Coleofasciculus sp. | reverse complement strand
ATGAACGATCCGCAGATGATTTAAGTCATCCGGCGGCATGGCAAATGTGGGCAGATTATGGTCTAAATAGCTAATGGTGATAACTGGGAAAACGTCTCTGGCGTTGAGGGCATCGTTGAGGGTTTGATTGCGATCGCCAAACTCCAGATCGTATGCATAAATATGTCCCGATTCGAGTAAGTTGCCCTCAACGGGTTTAGCGGTTACAGCGACAATATGCAGGTGTTTGCCAACGGGTACAGTGGCGCGTGAACCAGCCAACTGTTCCCGATCCAGAGTTTTACCTTGACCGTCAATAGTGGTATAAACTCGAAGTGTGACCATACTCGGCGCTTTCAGTGCCAGCCAAACCGTGACGCCATCAGGATCAGTACGCCGCAAGATGGGACCTGCCAAAATGAGCGGCAGGTGTGTCAGTTGTTGCTCAAAGTCGCTGTAGGCGTCGAGTAAAGACATTGCATTGATAACGTAGATGTGTTGATTAGCCCGTTCAGTTAAAACTGTTCATTATTATCCATTATGTCAGACATTAAAAATAGTATCGCGGCGGCTTTTTTAGGATTGGGCTTATTCTGGACGAATGCTTTACCATCCTTGGCTGATTCTCCTGAGCCATTACCCACTAAAAGCGAATGTATTAACCTATTCTTATCCACCTTGACAGGATTGTCATCTACAAGAGAACTGGAGACTCTTCCCTTATCTTTATCGAGATGCCCTGATGTGCTTGAAACCCGTTATATGGCAAGTGGTTCAATGGAGCCAACTTTGCCAATTGATGTTCACATCTTAGTGGACAAAACAGCTTATATATCTCAGCCTCCTCAAAGGAGTGATATTATTTTATTTCAACCAACTCCAACGCTTAGGGAACAAAATTTCACCGACCCTTTTCTCCATCGCTTGATTGGCTTACCCGGAGAAACCGTAGCAGTGCAAGACGGTTTAGTTTATATCAATGGTCAACCCTTGTTAGAAGAGTATATCGAAGAAGCCCCAGAGTATCAATATGGACCTGTTGTGGTTCCTGACAATCATTATCTAGTCCTAGGAGATAATCGCAACAACTCTTATGACAGTCATTATTGGGGATTTGTCAACCAGGACTTAATAATTGGTAAAGCTATAGCGATCATCTATCCAGCCGAGCATCAACAACTCTTAGATAATGCCAATTCTTTAGATGAAGAAACAAAGGCATCAGTTTTAAGGCTCATGAAAAACTTATCATCTAGGTATCATGGTATAAATTAATGTTGATATATTCGTGATAAAGTACCTAAAAATATTTGAATAAAATGCCGTTTTCAAAAAGTAACAATTCTGTCATTAATCAATTACTGGCGGCGTTACCTAATCAGGACTACCAACGCCTTGTTCCTCACCTCGAAGAAGTCTCTCTGATATTAGGACAAATTCTTTATCAACCTGGAGAACCGATTCTCCACGTCTATTTCCCGAATCGGGCAATGGTTTCGTTAGTCACCCTCTTGGCAAACGGTTCGACAACGGAAGTGGGTATGGTAGGCAAGGAGGGGATGGTTGGTCTTCCTGTATTTCTGGGGGATGGGATGGCAATCAACCAAGCCGTTGTGCAACTCGAAGGCACCGCGATGAAAATGGACACTTCGATTCTGAAACGCGAGTTTGAGCGAGGGGGTAGATTGCAACGATTGCTCCTGTGCTACACC
>CAZNNK010001177.1:0-451 GCA_964574085.1 uncultured Coleofasciculus sp. | reverse complement strand
ACCCTATTGAATCAGGTGAGTCAAACAGCGGCTTGCAATCGCCAGCATCGGCTAGAACAACGGCTGGCTCGTTGGTTACTCTCTGCTCAGGATAGTATTTCTGGCTCTGAGTTGCGACTCACTCAAGAATTTCTGGGCAATATGCTGGGAACCCGTCGTGCAACGGTAACAATCGCGGCGGGCAAGCTTCAGGAGGCAGGTGCAATTCGCCATCACCGAGGGATGATTACTATTCTCAATCGGGAACTGTTGGAAACTATGGCTTGTGAATGTTACAACGTCGTCAAACAGGAGTGCGATCGCTTACTCTATCCGAAAAAGGGCGATCGGTGATTTGTCTTATGTCAGGGAACAGGGAATAGAAATTTTGTCTCCCATCTCCCTCAGCTTCCCCATCTCCCTCAGCTTCCCCAGCTCCCCCAGCTTCCCTATCTCCCCCCGGTCTCGTATA
>CAZNNK010001176.1:0-2157 GCA_964574085.1 uncultured Coleofasciculus sp. | reverse complement strand
ATGTTATTAGCCGCCGTCGTTTCTATATGTTCAACAGTTGACTCCTTCTTCGCCCTCGCCTTTGCTTCCACCTTTACCAGTGGTTCATTATTAGCCTTTTTAGTCTTCGGTCCAATGATAGACATCAAGGCGATTGGTTTAATGTTCTCCGTCTTTAAAGCCCGAACCATTCTTTACTTATTTGCCCTCGCCGCCCAATTAACCTTTTTGCTCACCTTAATGGTTAACTTACATCTAAGTTAGTAGAGACGCCCCATGGCACGTATTGACCCTTCGATTCGCTAGTATAACCGGGTGTGTAGGGGCGGGTTTAGGGACTAGCGTTTCGCCATTAAGAATAATGTTTGTTCAAAACCCGCCCTGACTCAATGTTGAACGAGAGAATTATTTGACAAATGACCAATGATAAAAAAACAACGTCTTTTACTCCCCATCCTTGATATTATCACCCTAGGCATCTGGGGAATTTTATTAATTCAATACTGGGTCAGTGGCGAATTACAGTTACTCATTCACCCGAATTATTTTGGCTTAGTTCTAGGAACCGGAATACTTTTGCTAGTGCTGGCGGTGTTAAAAGCCATTCAAGTCATCGGTCAACTACCACCCCGAAATCCCAAAACCATGCCGATGATGGAACATATTAGCTGGTTTCCACCGGGTTGGAGTACAGGATTACTGCTAGCCACAGCGATTTTAGGGTTATTAGTCGAACCCAAAGTCTTTACCAGCCAGACAGCAATTCAACGGGGTGTGATGGAATCCTTAACCGCCACCCGCACCCAGCCTCAATCCTTCCGCAGCCTCAGCAAACCCGAAGCGCGATCGCTGATTGAATGGATTCGCACCCTGAGTGTTTATCCGGAACCTGATGAATATGCGGGTCAAGCGGTTAATGTTAAAGGGTTTGTCGTTTATCCCCAAGACCTATCCTCGAACTATTTATTAGTAACGCGCTTTGTGATTACCTGCTGTGCAGCCGATGCTTATCCAGTCAGTTTACCCGTGAAACTTTTGGGAAATCGTCAGGCGTATAAACCGGATACCTGGATACAAGTGAAAGGGAAAATGATTACGGAAACATTACAAGATAAACGGCAATTGGTGATTGAAGCCAGTGAGGTAGAAAAAGTTCCTGAACCCGATAATCCTTACTATTATTAAATGAATCAAAGAAAATGTGCGATCGCGTCTCCTCATAGCCGATTCAAATCCCCGATGTCTTGAAGACGTCGGGGATCTCCCCCGATCATCCAGTTCTGTTTAAATCACCGTAAAAACGGCTGACGTTAAACTATCAGCATTCACCCCATTCAAAATCGCCAAAGTTTCATCATTAACCTGGATCAAGGAATCATTACCGGATTGGCTAATATTCAACTGACTAAACATCAAACCTTCTGCCAATCCAATCCCATCTTCCTCGATGCGAAAATCGAGAATCGTATCCGTTCCTTCACCCACTGCCAAAACAAAGATATCACGACCGCGATCGCCAGAAAAGTTATCCCCCACTAACCGATCATTTCCTAAACCGCCGCGTAGGATATCATCACCCCCATCGCCCCACATTTGGTCATCGCCGTCTTCTCCATACAGCGTATCATTCCCAGCTTTCCCGCCAATGCGATCATCACCACCCCCCCCATAAATGACATCATCGCCGCCAACGCTTTGCGGAGAACGTTGATTCAAATCCCCTCGCAGTACATCACTCCCTTCACCACCAAAAATCAGGTCATCGCCTAAACCCCCTGCAACCGTATCATCTCCCATTCGACCATAAAAGGTTTCGTTAGCGTTAGTCCCCACCAATGCTTCCGACTCAGAGGTTCCCCAGAAAACATCTTGATTAACCGCTAAACTCAAGCGAGACATTAAGGGGTCATGGTCACTGGCTGAGTCATTAAATTCGCTATTCGTATGTACCGCATCAAATTCGGTATTAGCGACGAAATTATCGCTGACTAGAATATGATCCAATGACTGGGAATTTCCCCGAAAGATATAAGAATAACGCTCATTTTCCGGCAGCGTTTCGGTTAAGTTGGTCAGACTCTCTCCCTTGAGTATCTCTAGAGGCGATAAGAACTCAAATTCGTTTAAATCCCCCAGTACCACCACATTAGCATCGGGGTCATTCGCCAAGATAGTCTC
>CAZNNK010001175.1:0-2157 GCA_964574085.1 uncultured Coleofasciculus sp. | reverse complement strand
GCCCCTACAGAGTCCCTAAACCCGCCCCTACAGAGTCCCTAAACCCGCCCCTACAGAGTCCCTAAACCCGCCCCTACAAGGGAATACTTGGCTCCGAAAACAAATGACAAATGACGAATGACGAATGACAAATGACTATGCTCTGTCAATCTTACCCACCGTCTGCCGCTAAAATGCGCCCCCTATCTTTTTTCCGAAATTGGACAATTTTAGTCTTACTATTGCTTTGGTGTACAAGCTGTTCATTTCAAGACTCAGACGATATCAAGTTAACCCTCAACGCCCAAGCCGCAGGTCGTCCTGGACTCTACACCTTGAGTGGCACAACTAATCTCCCGGATCAAAGTCAAATTACAGTAGCCGCAATTCGCGATTTACGGTTTCCGGATCAGGCGGTGTATCGCGATGAATCGTATTCTCCTTATTCGATTCTGGATCGCCAAGTAGTCAGGGTTGAGGACGGAAAATGGCAAGCTACGCTAAATTTATGGCAGGTAGCACCCGATGGACATTTCCGGGAAGCATGGCAACTGGATGAATCCCCCATTGGTGAATCCTTGCAACCCTCTAGTGAGGTATCGTTTGTGGCATTATTTGATCCCCAGGGTCAACTGCCAACCGCAGAGAATCAAACCATCCAAACACCCGAACTTGAAGGTCAACTGGTTCGCTTTACGAATGAAGGTCAGCCTTATGTCAAGGTCACTCAAAGCGAACAGATTCCTCTACCAACGGGTCGCAAAACTCCCCCTGTGGTTAAACCGGAAGATAGGAATTGGGGTTGGGGAACGCAGCGCTATGAACTTCCACCAGAATCCCCAGCGCCGAAAAATGTGCGTCCGCCGACGTTGAAAACTGAACAAACCAATCAACCGCTTTTGCCTTCAGAATTTTTGCGCTGATGGGCAACAGGAGGCATTAAGTTCAATTGTAGGGGCGGGTTTAGCCATTCAATCGGATTGTCACTGATAACTGAAGGACAAAACCCGCCCTTATTCCAATCCCTGATTTTCCGAATTGTCCAAACGTTATTCTCGTCGCTCAATCACGAGTTTCAAACGAGCCACCAGTGCGCCGATCGCACCGACAGCCGCGATGACGGGAAACAACGTCACCCCAACGACTCCACCTACAACACCAACAGTTAGGGGAATTTCGATTAAGATTTGATCCTCTTCATTCTTGACGATAATCCGGCGAATGTTACCCTGATGGATCAGTTCCCTGACCTTGCCCACTAAGTCATCGCCACTAATGGTGAATTCTTCGACATTGACTTGGGTAGTGGTATCAACCTCGGGTTCAATAGACTGTAACTCATTTTCTAGAGGAACGGTGTTAGCGTTAATCTCTTCGACGCTTTCTTGTGTGCGAATTGGTTCGTTCATGGTTAAGCTGTTGTATGTCACTACCTTTCAGGGTAGCGAACTCAGTTGCTGGAGAGTTCACCAGTGGGATTGAATTGATCGGGGGATTCGGGAAAAATCAAGAAATCTCTACTCTATAGTTTGGCACAATACATCCTAGAGGCACTTGACAAGGAAAGGAAAAATGTATCCAAAACTCTTGGTCGTGGTTTTTTTCCTGGCTGGATTAGGATTAGCAGCTCCTATCCGGGCAGAAAATGCGGATCAGGTTCGCCAATTATTGGACACTGGAGCCTGTCGCCGATGTGCTTTGGAAGGGGCGAATTTGAGAGATGCAGACTTGAGACTCGCTGATCTGAGAGATACTGATTTGAGAGATGCGGATTTGAGAGGGGCGGATCTCAGAGAAGCCGATTTGAGGCGGGCAGATTTGACCGATGCGAATCTCAAAGGGGCTGATTTGAGGGGGACTTATTTGAGATTAACGAATCTGACTGATGCGAACCTGAGACGAGCGAACCTGTGTGGTGTGATTATGCCCGATGGCGACACCTCTGAGCAAGGGTGTGATTGATATCAAAGGGCGGTTGAAACCGCAGCTACACAAACTAAACCCGCCTGCGCGGGTTTCCACACCATTAGTTGTTGGTTAGTCCGAGATCAAGCAGACTTTGTTTTGTTTGGTTGTGCGATTTCCTTTTCAACAAGGCTTAAGTGGAGACTGCATCTCTAGTTTTAGTCCATTTTAATGGACTTGAGCTTTCAGCCAGAAATTTATTTCTTGACGTCC
>CAZNNK010001174.1:0-2157 GCA_964574085.1 uncultured Coleofasciculus sp. | reverse complement strand
GCTATGCATTACTCACATCTTTCTTAACAATTCAGAAGGCTGGACATATATAGGTTTCAATTGAATGACGTTACATTTATTAATATGCTCATCGGTAGTCCCTGGTCTATCGTCAACGTCGGAATACGGCAGGCTGACAACAGGGTGTGGTACAGTAGCAGCCATCGCCAGCATCAATGGGACTTCAGTAACTTGGCTTAACCGATGTATAGCAGGTCGCTCTGGTCTATTTACAACTCCCGTACCTGAAGCTGAGTCCCGATGAGAGGTTCGTACAAACAAAGTGTAAATAGACGAGCGCGAAGCGCTATAACTTGTTCCCAGGAGAGTTTTGAGCGGTTGGTTAAAGGCAGCGCGATCGCAACAAATCTAGTTGAGCTATGGCACTCTCCCCCAACTCACAAGGGTAGGTTTTTTAAGATTGGGGTTCAGGTAAGACAAGGAAGACAGGTAGACCAGTAGACAAGGAAGAGTGAGAACGAAAAATAGGGCGTTTCGGCTTTTAGAAGTTAGCTTGACCGAACCTAATTCTGTACGGTTTTCCTCCCTTGTCTTCTTGTCACCTTGTCCGCCTTGTCTTGTCCCAACCATAAAATAAAAAACCTACACCTGTAAGCTCTCCCCCAACCCCTGTTTTGGGTAGTTGGAGTCAAATAGCGCGATCGCACGGAGCGTAGTGCCTCAGACAATCGCACAAAACGTTAACAATGTGAATTCTAGGAGATAATTCAAATGAGCGATTGGGCAGCCGCAGAATTGCAATACGCCGACTTGGGGGATGTGCGCCGCAACAAAAGGCTGATACGTTTAGTGAGTGACTTGGCAGCCCAGCCTTGCGCCAGCATACCCCAGGCATCAGGAGACTGGGCAGCAACCCAAGCCGCCTATGATTTTTGGAGTTCTCCTCATGTCAAAGCCTCCTCGATTGTTCAAGCCCACCAAACCAGTACTCTCAATAGAATCCAAGCCGAAGCGGTCGTTATTGCGATTCAAGATACGACTGAACTCAATTTCACCCATCATCCCAGCAAGAAAGGTATGGGTTATCTAGACAATAGTAAATCATCGGGTTTAAAAGTGCATTCGGTCTTTTGTAGTAGCGCTTCCGGAATACCGTTAGGAGTCTTACATCAACAAGTCTGGACAAGAGACCCAGCCTTTTTGGGTAAGAAACATCAACGACACAAAAAAGACATCCAAGATAAAGAATCTTATCGCTGGTTAACGGCACTGGATGTGACTCAAACCCTAATTCCACCAGAGACAACAGTGGTAACAGTCGCTGACCGAGAAGCTGATATCTATGACTTGTTTGTATTACCCCGCCGCCCAAACAGTGAATTTATCATTCGGGCTAACCACAATCGTTGTGTCAAGTCCACACAGCCCGAACCACAAGTGCAGCGCTTGCAGCAAGCCATTGAGAAAGTTCCACCAATGGGTCAGCTCACCTTAGAATTGAGACGACATCCAGAGCGTCAACCCCGAATCGCCACTCTCACACTGCGGACTACCACCGTAGAATTACAACCCCCCAATACTCATCCACAACGTCAACACCTTCAACCTGTCTGTATACAAGTTATTCAAGCACTTGAAGTTGACCCACCTCCTGGTGTGGAACCCGTTAATTGGTTACTTCTAACCACCTTAACCATCAATTGCTTTGAGGATTTGGTGCAATGTTTACGTTGGTACTCTTATCGTTGGTTGATTGAACGTTATCATTATGTTCTCAAGAGCGGTTGTCGCATAGAACAACTGCAATTGGAAAGTGCCGATCGCATTCATCGAGCTTTGGCTACCTACACTATCGTCGCTTGGCGCTTATTATGGATCACCTATCTAGCCCGTTACCATCCTGATCTGCCTGCCGACACTATTTTAGAAGCATATCAGTGGCAGAGTCTCTATTGCACGATTCATCATCACTCTAACCCCCCTGACTCCCCTCCCAATTTAAGAGATGCCGTGCGTTGGATCGCCCAACTCGGCGGGTTCTTAGCCCGTTCTCATGATGGCGAACCGGGGGTTAAAACTATTTGGCAAGGTCTGCGACGACTCCATGACATTGCCCAGACTTGGCTTTTACTTTCCCCCAAAACTACTGCTTTTGTCAAGGGAATTCATGTTAAGAAAGATGTGAGTAATGCATAG
>CAZNNK010001173.1:0-2158 GCA_964574085.1 uncultured Coleofasciculus sp. | reverse complement strand
GTGCAAGTCATCTTCAACAAATGACATAAACGAATGACAAATGACAAAAGACAAATTTTGACGCGGGTAGGTATTGTGCTGATCGCTGTTGGGATTCTCGAGTTCGCCTATTTGTGGTCTACGCTTGATGATCCGCAGTGCATATTGTCATCAAATCCGAATCCCATACCTTCATCATCTGGATCTGCAATCTTAGTGGTATTGGGTGTGTTGTTCCTTCGGGGAAATCTGCAAATCGTTCCCCTAGTTACATGGTTTGCTGCCTTAATTCTCGCTTACTTTGCCAGCAATCTGATACAGCTTCCTTTTTTGTTTCCGACAGACTTATGGGGAATTGCATTTCGCGTTGATCCAGTGGGCAATTTTATGCCAACCCTAGTTCAGATTATGGCGATCGCTGTTGCTTTCTGGGTCTACACCCAACTGCGTGCTGCACCTATCGTGTCAGCATTGGTTCGATCGGATCATTCTTATTCTGCTCCCCCTCTAAAGCTGGCATTCATCCTGGGAATAGTGCTGGTAGCAGTACCTCTGAGCATCAAGTTCTTCTACTTGACACCCGATAGTGCGATTGAAGCTAAAGCCATGGAGATAGCCCGAACAGAATACGGAGAAGGTTACAAGTATCACGTCCTAGGTATGCTCGAGTCAAACGGACGTATACGCGCTTGTCTAAACGCATACAACGAACAGGAGATAAAAGTTGTTCCAGTCGAGTGGGAACCCTAAGTACCTGGACATAAATTAGGATTAGCCTCAACATTTAGAGGGATTCTTCACTCCGCTTCGCTGCGTTCAGAATGACAGGATGGGATTGAATGCTTGGTTGATAGGGCGTGTTGCTTGCTTCTCACGAAGCGAGTATGACGAATGACGAATTACCTGCATTCTCTGTGCCACATACCGTGAAAAGTAGGGTTGTCTTTGTGGTAAAATTCAACCATCTTAAATATATTTAGGCTTAAATAGGGGAAGTATGAAATTTATCAGTCCCAAGGTCGATTATGCCTTTAAAAAAATATTTGGTTCTGAACAAAGTAAGGATATTTTAATCAGTTTTCTCAATGCGATAATTTATGAGGGCGAGAAGATTATTCAATCCTTGACAATTATCAATCCCTATAATCTGGGTCAGGCAATGACCTTAAAAGACACGTATTTAGATATAAAAGCGGTTTTGTATGATGGCTCTATTGTCGTTATTGAAATGCAAATAGCGCGGGTAAGTGCTTTTAGTAAACGAGTTGTTTATAATTTAAGCAAGGCTTACACCAATCAGTTAGGTATCGGCGAAGACTATCTCAGTCTTACCCCGGTGATTGCTGTTACTATCACCGATTTTATCCTGTTTAACCAGACTCCTGATGTAATCAATCAATTTATCTTTCAGGAAAAAACGAAAAAAATTGCCTATCCCGATACCGAATTGCAACTCATTTTTATAGAATTGCCGAAATTTCATAAAACCCTGTCAGAATTAAATAGTTTAAGCGATAAATGGATTTATTTTATTAAAGAAGCTGCTACCTTGGATGCCATACCCGATAATCTAGGAGAAGTTCGTGAGATAGAACTGGCTTTAAATATTGCCAACCAAGCCAAAATGACGGTAGAAGAGTTAGACATGGTTGATCGCCGAGGGATAATGTTACAAGATGAGAAAGGGCGGATAACTTATGCCAAAGAAGAAGGGAAAGAAGAAGGAAAACTCACGGAAGCGATCGCGTTAATCCGGCGTCAACTCAAAAAGCGTTTTGGTGAGATTAATATCGCGATAACTAGCCAAATTGAAGCGTTATCGATTGAAGAGTTGGAACGTTTAGGAGAAGATTTTTTAGACTTTAACAGTTTGGCAGATTTGGACTATTGGCTGGAAGAGCGATCGCGCTGATCAACCCTGTGATCTTTTATTACTCAATTTTTATCAATCAACCGCTACAGGCTAAGAACCTGAAAGGAAATAATCAATTATTGACAGTCATTTTCCTATTGATTAATGTCCCGTTTGGGGCATCATCAGTATTTTTACTTATTGACAAATATGACTTAATTTATAGCAGTAGACACATCGATTAGGACTTTCGGCATCATTGTAGAGACGTTGCATGCAACGTCTCTACATAAATGATGTGTCCTAACCGCTATGGCGGTTGCTATA
>CAZNNK010001172.1:0-2159 GCA_964574085.1 uncultured Coleofasciculus sp. | reverse complement strand
CCTCTTTGACGGCATACTCAATCGCATCATCGAGTCCGCCAATTTCATCCACTAACCCCAACTGTTTAGCATCAATCCCTGACCAAACTCGTCCCTGAGCGATTTGGGCAACTTTATCTTTGGGTAACTTCCGAGACTCAGCAACTTTATCCAAAAACTTAGAGTAAATTTGGTTAACTATTTTTTGGATCAGGGCTAACTCTTGCGGCGTTTTAGGGCGAGAAACGGTTTGCAGATCAGCCAAACGTCCGGTTTTCACCACATCCCACGTAATCCCATTGTCATTAGCAATTTGTTGGACATTCATCAGTAATCCAAACACTCCAATTGAACCCGTTACAGTATTGGGTTCGGCAAAAATCCGGTTTCCATAGGTGGAAATCCAATATCCCCCCGATGCAGCTACATCCCCCATGGAAATAATGACAGGTTTGGAGTCGCGGGTGAGTTTGACTTCCCGTTGAATAATCTCAGACGCCGTAGCACTACCCCCTGGACTATTCACTCGTAAGACAACCGCTTTTACCGAATCATCAAGGCGCAATTTTCGCATTTGTGCAGCAAAAGATTCCCCTCCCACCTCTTGAACACTTCCTTCACCATCAACAATTTCACCACTGGCATAAAGGACAGCAATTTTATTTTTAGAAGCGCGTTGATGTCCAGGTTTATCGGCGATATCTGCATAGGTGGACATGCGAATCTGACGAAATGATTTCTCGGTTTCAGGTTCACCTGTGAGTTCCTGAAGTTGGGCGATGACTTGATCGTAATAGCCCACTTTATCGACTAAGCGGCGTCCAATTGCATCCGATGCCAAGACGATACCTTGAGTATCCGCGATCGCTTGTAACTCTTGGGGCGTTATTTTACGACTTTTCCCTACCGTTGTCCGAAATTCTGTCCACAGATCTCCGAGTAATGCTTGGATCTGCTGTCGGTTTTCGGTACTCAATTCTGTCAAGACAAAGGGTTCTACGGCTGACTTATATTTGCCTACCCGAATCACCTGAATCCCAATGCCAAATTTTTCTAAAGCCCCGGTGAAAAACATGGGTTGAGAACTAAAACCATTCATTTCCAGGCTACCCATGGGATTGAGGACAATTGTATCTGCGATTGAACTTAGATAATATTCTCCTTCCCCTGAATCCACATCATAAGCAATAATTTTTTTACCGCTTTCTTTGAACCGTTCTAATGCTTCTCGGACTTCTTTTAGCGTGGCAAATCCTGTACCACTACTGGTGCTTGTCTGTGATCCATCCAGGTAAAGCGCCACAATTCGGGAATCCTCAGCCGCCGCGTTTAAGGTATCGACAACCGTGCGTAATGTAATCGTGTCGGTTTCTTCTCCAGATAGTGCTTCTTCAATCGCTCGACTGGTGCTAGATGTCGGATCGGTATCCCGAACCGTTAAGGATAAATCAAAAACCAGTACCGATTTATCTTTGACTTGGGGTCCAGTATCTCTGGATGCGGCTGTGATAATTAAACTGATGAGTCCAACTGTACTGATGCCAAAAAACAAGGTAAAACCGATTAGGCTACCCAGTACACTGGCAAAGGTTTGGGTAATAAATTTACGCATTTTCGGGTTATCCGTTATGAGTTATTCGTTATCTGTTGTTTATGTTTAGTTGTTGTCCGAAACGTTTCCAATTGATTTAAGATAAGAGTTTAACTGGGATTTGACTTTCCTGATGAGTGGTTTGACTAGAGTCGGGTGTTGCTCCGTTATAAGCTGTCCTGTATCGGCTTGTATTAACCAGCGCTGGGTGTCAGACCAAGAAACTATAGCCAGCTTGACGGACAACTGCCTCTATCCTAACTTGAATATCACTGACTTTAGAGTTTGTAGTAAGCGCTAAAGTGCTTCTGGCGCTAAAGCGCAACTACAAACATTCATCCTAACTTTTGTATGACGTCAGATTGTCTGAGTTGAGACAGATTGGCATTTCCTGTACAAAAGAGTACTGTGGTTATTTCCGCGATTAATAACTCCACAAGTTCATTTACCGCCTCCGTAGACTCGGATGCAGCTTGGAGAAAGGGAAAGGCTAATCCGGCTAAATCTGCACCCAGCGCGATCGCTTTGGCAACCTCTAACCCATTGCGTAATCCACCGGAAGCGATTAGGGGAACATCCGGGGCAATGT
>CAZNNK010001171.1:0-2159 GCA_964574085.1 uncultured Coleofasciculus sp. | reverse complement strand
GGGAACAGGGAACAGGGAACAGGGAACAGGCAATGGGCAATGGGCAATGGGCAATGGGGAAGAGTCGGGATTTAACATTGGATTGGCAACGCGCCCGTCAAGACACACCGGGCTGTGAGACTGTTTTACATTTTAATAATGCGGGTGCAGCATTAATGCCGCAGTCGGTTTTAGATGCCGTTGTCGGGCATTTACAGTTAGAAGCCCAAATTGGTGGCTACGAAGCGGCGGCACAGCAAGTTGAGGCAGTCGAACGGGTATATGATGTCGTGGCGACACTGTTAGGCTGTCAGCGCCAGGAGGTTGCCATGATTGAGAATGCCACAAGAGCCTGGGATATGGGGTTTTATAGCGTACCTCTGAAAAAAGGCGATCGCATCCTTACCGGCGTATCGGAATATGGTAGTAATTTCATTGCGTTTCTGCAAGTTGCCCGGAAGACAGGAGCAACCATTGAGGTAATCCCCAATGATGAGTTTGGACAAATTTCTATTCCTAAATTACGCCAAGCGATTGATGAGCGGGTGAAGTTAATTGCGATTACCCATGTTCCCACGAATGGGGGATTAGTTAACCCAGCCGTGGACGTGGGGAACGTGGCAAAAGAATCCGGGATTTTATATTTACTCGACGCCTGTCAATCTGTGGGGCAAATGCCAATTAATGTGCAAGAAATTGGCTGTGATCTGCTCTCAGCGACGGGGCGTAAATACTTACGCGGACCCAGAGGCACTGGATTTTTGTATGTTAGAGAAGCGGTAATTGAGCAATTAGAACCGCCCTTTTTGGATATGCAGGCTGCTGAATGGGCGAGTAAAGATACATTTAGAATTCGTGCCGATGCCCGTCGGTTTGAAAATTGGGAAACCAACTACGCCGGGAAAATTGGGTTAGGTGTGGCGGTTGATTATGCTTTAAAATGGGGACTGGCTGCGATTGAACATCGGATTCGTGAGTTGGCGGACACATTGCGTGACCAACTGCATGATATTGATGGGGTGAAGGTTCAGGATTTAGGTCAGCAAAAATGTGGGATTGTTAGTTTTACGGTTGCGGGAAAAGAACCCAGTGAAATTAAGCAGTCACTGAGTGAACAAAAGATTAATCTATCGGTTTCTTCCGCCCAAGGCACACGATTAGATATGGACGCACGCGGATTGGCGTCTGTGCTAAGGGCTTCGGTTCATTATTACAATACCGAAGTCGAAATTGAGCGATTTTGTACGACATTGGCGTCTTTGGTTTGACAGAGAACGAGGAATGGAGACAAGGCAGATCACAGCTTAAGTTGACACCAATGCAGGCGGGTCGCCCCTACAGTTGATTTCCGCCTTGATTATTAAAATATATTTTGATATTCTTGTCTTTTATCTGAATAAAAAATAATTGATTTTTATCTATAGTTTGATGATGAAATAGGCAAAAAAAAACACCCTGAGTCTTAAGCACTAACGAGGGGCATCAATAGTTTCGACTCTCTTTAAATTATGAAGAAACAGCCACAGCGCTTAGTTCAGAGGGGTGGACAACCGTGTTCAGTGATAATTCAACACCATTCTGCTCAGATTCCTCCCTCGATAAACAAGCAATCGCTGGCTTGTTAATACAAAGCGATGGCATTGTTGCCAAGAGATGGTGATTCTCACTATACACTTCTACATCTGTGAGAGTAATGAAATTACGAGAACTCTTGAACCAATCCGAAAGACTGGAACGGGAACGATAGCCATTTAAGGGCATATTAATGGTCAAATTTCCTAAAATTTTAAGATTATTGACGGTTAAAACGTTAACTCTCAGTTCTCTCATCAACTCACTCCTGCCAAATCAACAATTTCCGTATTATCATCCCTGAGAATCAAGAGGTTGTCTAAAAAAGGGCGAGACTCTTGTTGCACCTGACCCTCCATTACAGCATTTTGCAACGTCATAAACGCCCGGAGGTCTTGTCTGTCGTATTTGCTTCTGAGTAACCGTCGTAGTTGGTCTTCGGCTTCCCTAGTGAGATAGCGTGTCGTTAGTGCCTGTTGAACAATATCACGAATCAACATGATTCTAGTCCCCATCTTACCCTTTCATTAGGTTCTCAAGTTCAACAGGTGCGTTTTATGCAAAAGTCGGATTTTTGTTACAAATCTTTACATAAGTGGGGATTGTTC
>CAZNNK010001170.1:0-2160 GCA_964574085.1 uncultured Coleofasciculus sp. | reverse complement strand
GCATTAGGCGTAGCGAGTGGTGGAGTGAGTTATGACTAGAAATCGAAAAATGCCCGATCATTGGTATGCTACCCGGTCTTCCCAACCGAGTTGGAGCCAGGATTGGCAACACCAGAAAGGTGCTGTCGATCCTCATCGGGTCGGGCATTCAGCGTCTTATGTTCATACCACTCCCCAACAAGTGGCAACGAAGCCAGCTGCTCCCTCTCCTAAACAGCCGAAAGAACCAAGACGTCGCTTTACATTCGGCTGGGCATTTTGGATGGTGATGATTATGTTGGTTTCCGGGGGGATGGGATTTGCCTCCGTAGCTCTTTTACTAAAACTACCTGCTGTGCCAAATTGTCCCTCAATTTTTTGGCCCACGGCTTCGGCTTCGGTGCGTCTCTATTGCGCCCAGCTTGCGGCAAATAAGCGTACCACCAAGGATTTGTTAGAAGCGATCGCCCTCGTAGACGCTTTACCCAAGGACCACCCCTTGCGCCCGGAAATTAACCGCCATATCGAAGAGTGGTCAGTCGAGATTTTAGCGATTGGCGAAGAACAGTTTCAAGCCGGTCAACTCGAGGAAGCGATTGAGATTGCGAACCGGATTCCCAGAGATGTTCCGGCATTTATGCTCGTCAAAGAACAAATTAAGGAATGGGAAACGCTGTGGCAAAAGGCTTCAGGGATTTATGAGCAAGCGGAGGAACACCTGAGACAGTCAAATTGGACGTTAGCGTTTCGGGAAGCGGTTAAGCTGACAACGATAGATAATCAGTATTGGGCAGCCGTCAAGTACAACCAACTCGTGGATCTAATTCAAATCGGACGAGATGATAGTCAGAAGTTGGATGAAGCCTATCGGTTGAGTAAAACGGGTCGCGTCGATGATATTTTAAAGGCAATCGAAGCGGCTGAGAAAATCACGCCCAAGAGTTTTGCCTACAAAGAGGCGCAAGATTTGATTGCTGAGAGTGGGAATAAATTACTCAAACTGGCGACAAGTCGCTTAGAACAACGAAACTGGCAAGGGGTATTAGAGATTGCCAATAAGTTACCCGCTAGCGTGAAATTACCAGACGTTAAGGCAGATTTGATTGACTTAGCCAATGCCATATCCCGTGCTGAATCGGGAACCAGTGAGGACTTGGAAATCGCGATCGCCTCGGTGCAGAAACTGGGTGTTGATCGTCCTCTATATGATGAAGGTCAGGAATTAATTGATCGATGGCAACGGGAAATTGAGGACGTGGCTCGACTGGAACGAGCAAGGGCGTTTGCTAGTTCTGGGCTAGTCAGTGATTTACAGGTGGCGATCGCGGAAGCGCAACTAATTCCCAGCCGCAATCCCCGCTACCAGGAAGCAAGGGCGGAGATTAGCCAATGGACTCGTCAGATTCAAACTATAGAAGATCAGCCTTATCTCGATCGCGCTACCCAACTTGCCAGCTTTGGCGGAGTCCAATCGTTACGAGAAGCCATCCAAGAAGCCCGTCGCATTGCCCCCAATCGCGCTCTCTACCAGGAGGCGCAGAGTAAGATTAAAGACTGGACACGCACAGTTCAACGCCTAGAAGACCAACCCTATCTTGATCAAGCTCGTACCCTTGCCAATTCCGGCAATCTTCCGGCGGCGATCGCGGCGGCGGAACAAATCAAATCCGGACGGGTACTCTATGGGGAAGCACAAAGCTTAATTAAGGGCTGGAAGACAGAAGTTTTGGGACAACAGCGCTTACAACAAGCCTATCGAGCTGCCACTCCCGGTACCCCCGACGCCATTGTGGAGGCAATTCGTCTAGCCAGACAAGTCCCTAGTTCCGCCAAGGTTAGAGGTGATGCTGTCTCGGCGGTTAATCGCTGGAGTTATCAATTATTGGCACTGGCTCAAGATCGAGCTGCTCTTAGCTTAACTGAAGCGATTCGACTGGCTAAAATGATTCCTTCTGGGACTGAAGCCTATAATGCGGCTCAAGCGTCAATTCAAGAATGGCAAAGGATTTTAGAACCACCACCTCCTCCAGTTCTCGTTCCTCAGGGTACAGATGCCCAACCTTCACTAGAACTACCCGAACATGAATTGCCTCTGGATAATTAAGCGGTTGAAGATTCTGGGCGCACGAAAGTATTGATCGCTGGCAACTTTCTGAGTTAATGGATTTATATGATATACCG
>CAZNNK010001169.1:0-2160 GCA_964574085.1 uncultured Coleofasciculus sp. | reverse complement strand
ATAAGACACAACGTATACACCTGGAAACAGGATCGGATTAAAAATGATGCCAGATCTCAGTTACAACAGGTTGAAGTATTGGTAAGTCTACCACTAACGCTGTACTCTTTGGCACACCCTACGTAAAATTTATGCGGTATCTGATTACAAGTGCGTTGCCCTATATCAATGGGATTAAACACCTAGGAAATTTAGTCGGTTCCATGCTTCCGGCTGATGTCTATAGCCGTTTCTTGCGACAGGAAGGCGAATCGGTTCTGTTTATATGTGCCACCGATGAACACGGTACACCGGCTGAATTAGCCGCCTTAGAAGCTGGATTAGATGTCGCCACCTACTGTCAAAAACAACACGAACGGCAAGCCGAAATCTATCGCGGGTTTGGACTTTCTTTCGACTATTTTGGTCGCACGTCCTCTCCAGATCACCATGAGTTAACCCAACATTTCTATCAACGCCTCGATGAAAATGGCTTCATGGAAGAACGGGAAATTCGTCAGGTTTACTCTCATGAAGATAGCCGTTTCTTACCCGACCGATATATTATTGGAACTTGTCCCCATTGCGGATACGATCGCGCTAGAGGCGATCAGTGTGAAAATTGTACCTCAGTATTAGATCCCACGGATTTGATTGAACCTCGTTCGGCGGTTTCCGGGAGTACAAATCTAGAAGTCCGCACCACTAAACATTTATTCTTGAAGCTGACTACCCTGAGTGACGAAGTACGTTCCTGGGTGGATAATCAGCAAGAATGGACAACTCTGACCAAATCCATTGCCCTGAAATGGTTAAATGAAGGATTACAAGACCGCTGCATTACCCGTGATTTAAGTTGGGGTGTCCCTGTACCCCGTCCAGGATTTGAGGGTAAAGTTTTTTATGTCTGGTTTGATGCGCCCATTGGCTATATTTCTGCTACCAAAGGATGGGCAAGTCAGCAATCTGAACCCGATGCTTGGAAACCGTGGTGGTATGACACCCAAGATATTCGCCATATTCAATTCATGGCAAAAGATAATTTACCCTTCCACACGATTATGTGGCCCGCGATGATTCGGGGAACGCGGGAACCTTGGACAATGGCGGATGATATTAAGGGCTTTAATTGGCTAACCTATTATGGTGGCAAATTCTCCACCAGTTCCAAACGTGGTATCTTTTCTGACCAAGCCTTAGAGATTGTACCTGCTGATTACTGGCGCTATGCCTTAATTGCCATGGCACCAGAATCGGCTGATTCAGCGTTTACCTGGGAGTTATTTCAAATTAAGATCAACAAAGATTTGGCAGACAATCTGGGGAATTTTGTCAACCGAATACTCAAATTTGCCAATAGTCGATTTAAAGGAGTAATTCCAGAAGGAGGAACGCCGGGAGAGGCGGAACAACGGTTGCAGGAAAGTTGTGAAAGTTTGATAACGAAACTGAGTAATTGCCTGCAAAATCTGGAGTTTCGCAAAGCTGCCGAAACCTTATGTGCGCTGTGGACAGTGGGAAATCAGTATATCGACGAACGCGCACCCTGGGCGCTGTTTAAGCAAAATAAGGAAGAAGCGGCGTTGGTGATTCGTACCTGTATTAATCTGATTCGGCTGTATGCGATCGCGTCGAATCCGTTTATTCCATTTACGGCTGAGAAACTATTCGATGCGTTGCACTTATCAGACACAGAGAGAAGGCAAACGTTAACTCAGGCGGTGGATTTTAATGCCTTGTCAGCCGGTCGTTCTTTTGACGTTCCACCTCCTCTATTTCGCAAGTTAGAGGATACAGAAATAGCCGAATTGCGCCAACAATTTGGAGGCGAATAATTCAGGGTGAAACGTGCCACGGCACGTCTGGGATCTGGGGAAAACCACGATAGGGTTATATACCTCGGAGGACATAGGTGACAAGTTCCTCATGCGATCGCACCGTTCGTCGTTGCGCTGTCTTCGTGATCGCATCCCGTTGATGGGGATAACAATATCACACATTCTGTAGGGTAGCACCGACGTGCGCCCTAACCGAAGGAACAAAACTACTGGGGTAACAAATAGAATTTAACCAGCGATAACATCCAAGCGAAGCTGACAATCGGGGAACCGAATGATAAGTATGAGCAGGAAGCGGATAGGGTAGCGCGTCAGGTGGTGGATAAGATTCATTCCCCGACAC
>CAZNNK010001168.1:0-2165 GCA_964574085.1 uncultured Coleofasciculus sp. | reverse complement strand
CCCAATTTAACCATCAATCTATTGCACAATTTTAGCTGGGTCAGTCCACTACAGATAGAGGCTTTGCGTAAGTCCTATGTAAGTTGGTCGTCGGCACGAAGCCTGCCATCAGCTTCATCATTCATAAATACCCGTGTTCGGCAAGGAATTCAGGGGAAATATCATTCATCGGTGAAGAATTCTCACTGGGGACTTGATGTCCTAAAAGTTTCTCGACATACTTGCCTAAAATATCGCTTTCTATGTTCACCCATTGTCCTGGCTGCAAATAACTCAAATTAGTTTGGGCATAACTGTGGGGAATTACGGCTACCTTAAACCAACTCCCCTGGGGGTCACAGTCGGCAATGGTCAAACTCACTCCATTAACCGCAATACTTCCCTTTGGCACGAGAAAACGAGCAACATGACGTTGCCATGAGGTTTGTAAAGATGCTGGTGCAGTAAAACATAAGATCCAGGAATTTGCTGCTTTCACAGAATCCTGAAGAGAACCAATGCCATCAATGTGACCTGTGACAAAATGTCCCCCTAGTTTACTGCCTACTCGTACCGATGTTTCCAAATTTACATAAGTTGCTGCTTGATGCCGTTGCCCCAGAGTAGTACGGCTCAAGGTCTCATCTGAAGCTGTTGCCACAAAACCTTGGGTCAAAATTTCCTCAACGGTCAAACAGATTCCATCAACGGCTACACTATCACCAATGGCTAAATCCTGTAGAATTACGGCAGCATTGTCAGGAAGACAAGACAATTGAAAGCGATCGCCGCCGAGTGGTTGCAAGGTTCCTAGGGCTTGAATTAATCCTGTAAACACGATGTCATCAAAGTAGCTGGTCTCAGATCACCGATTATAGAGGCTCCGTGATAAAATGATTGTGGGGGTAGTGAAGGGTAAATCGAACTGAGGAACTCTTCTCAACTAATTCGTGTTTAACGATTGGTACTACCCGAAGACCGTGATGTAGATCAAGCCAAAGTGACAATTTAAGCACTTGAAGCACTTACTTCATAGCTTATCAAAACGAGTCTATCTTAAGGTTAGGAGACAAAGCAAGGAGGTGGCAGTTCACCAAAGCGAGGGAGATTAACCACTAGAGAGCTATTGGGGACAAGGAGGAACGGTTATGTGTTTTTTTCATAAAGTCCCGAAACAAACGTCCTGAGACTGGGGCATACTTGGAGAAGATAATCTTTTTGATCTGTGCCCAATTCGATGATAGAGGACTGATTCTGGGGTTAATCGGTGAAGTAAAGGGAAGCTAGTATACTTGTTCTAGTTTCCATCCATCCAATGTGGCTTTACTGCTTCGCTTTGATGCCCTCAACGCCGACTGTATTCTAGAGGCTAAGCTAATGATTGAAATGAAAGTTGCTGGAATTGCATTAGATGCTGTCACCCGTAGCCCAATCGTGCTGCTGAAAGACTCACAAGAGCGACGCGCTCTGCCGATTTACATTGGACAAGATCAGGCAAAAGCAATTATCAGCGCTTTGGAACGCCAAAAAGCTCCCCGCCCTCTGACACATGATCTGTTCGTGGGTCTCATGGAAACATGGGAGATGAAGCTGGAGCGGATTATTATCCACTCACTCCAAGATAATACCTTCTATGCAATCCTCTGTGTTCGTCAGGGTGAAGCCAAAAAAGAAATTGATGCTAGACCCAGCGATGCGATCTCGATCGCGCTTCGTACCGATAGCCCCATCTGGGTGATGGAAGAAGTGATCGCGGATGCATCAATACCCGTTGATCGAGATGCAGATGAAGAAGAACGACGAGCGTTTAGGGAATTTGTCTCCAACATCCGACCGGAAGACTTTTCCCAGCATAAAGGATTTAAAACGGGTGGTGAAGCTTAGATTTGAAGTCAATCCGTCAACTTTCGGGAGGTTCATAGATAAAAAATGCGCTATCGACGGTTTGGGAAAACGAATTTGAGATTATCCGTGTTTTCCCTAGGAACCATGCGCTGCTTGGCTTGTGAGTCAGAGGCGCATGAAACTGTACAGTATGCGATCGCCAAGGGGATTAATCACCTCGAAACCGCCCGTAGTTATGGTAAGAGTGAGCAGTATTTGGGGACGATCCTCAAAAAATTATCCGTACCACGAGAACAACTCACCATTACCACCAAGCTACCCCCAACCCCTGATCCTCAGGT
>CAZNNK010001167.1:0-2165 GCA_964574085.1 uncultured Coleofasciculus sp. | reverse complement strand
GGGAGATGAGGGAGATGAGGGAGATGAGGGAGATGAGGGAGATGAGGGAGATGAGAGATGAGTCAGTTAACTCAAAACTCTACCTTACCTATTGCCCATTGCCTATTGCCTGTTCCCTGACAAATGACAAATGACAAATGACTAATCAACCCGTAATTTCTATTCATCAACTGAACCACTACTTTGGCACAGGGAAACTGCGAAAGCAGGTGTTATTCGACATCAATTTAGAGATTTTTGCTGGCGAAATTGTGATTATGACGGGTCCTTCTGGGTCGGGAAAAACCACACTACTGACATTATTAGGCGGCTTGCGATCGGCTCAGTCAGGCAGTTTAAACGTGTTGGGACAGGAACTTTGTCAAGCCAGCCAGAATGAGTTAGTACAGGCAAGACGACACAATGGTTATATTTTCCAAGCCCACAATTTACACGGCAGTTTAACAGCGCTTGAGAATGTGCAAATGGGGTTAGAAGTTCATGGTATTTTTTCCAAATCAGAACGCCACCATCGGGCGGCGGAAATGCTCAATAAGGTGGGTTTAAAAGAGCGAATTAATTATTACCCAGCCGATTTATCAGGTGGACAAAAACAGCGAGTCGCGATCGCCCGCGCTCTTGTCAGCCGTCCCCAAATCGTGCTAGCTGATGAACCCACCGCCGCCTTGGATAAAAAATCGGGACGAGATGTGGTTGATATTATGCATGATTTAGCCAAGCAACAGGGATGTATAATCTTGCTCGTAACCCACGATAATCGCATTTTAGATATTGCCGATCGGATTATTTATATGGAAGATGGGCGCTTATCCGGTTCGTAGTTGCCAGTTCGTAGTTGCGCTTTAGCGCCGGTTCATAATTACGCTTTCCCAGACTCATCATTGAATAGTCTCTGTAATCGCTGCGGGAGCCAAGATATTGAACAAATTGCCTGCTAGTCCCGGATAATTAAATAAATCCCAATAGTATTAATCATTAATACTTTGAGGTAACAACAGATTTAACAAAATTCCCACAATACTACATAAACCGATTCCTTCCAGGGCAAAATATCCGGTTTGAAAACTCATCCCGCCAACTCCAAAAACTAAAATTACCGAAATAATGGCTACATTGCGAGGTTTCATTAAATTTTCACCGTGATTAAGCAGACTTTGCATCCCCACTACGACAATAGTACCAAACAAAATCACTAAAATTCCCCCCATGACTGGTGCAGGGATGGTTCGTAAAACAGCACCTAATTTTCCACAAAAAGATAATAGAATGGCAGAAATTGATGTCCAGGTCATAATGGCAGGATTCTTAATTTTGGTAATTGCCACTGCCCCGGTTACCTCAGAATAAGTGGTATTGGGCGGACCCCCCAAGAACGCTGCTACCGAAGTGGCAATACCATCACCTAATAAAGTTCGATGTAACCCCGGATCTCGAACATAATCTTCTCCTGTAACTGACTTAATGGCTAGAATGTCTCCAATATGCTCAATAGCTGGAGTGATCGCAATGGGTAAAATAAAAATAATAGAGGGTAAATGAAATTTAGGAAACGTAAACGGGGGAATAGCAAACCAATTGGCTTGTGCAATTACGGAAAAATCCACCATTCCTAAGGGTAAAGCCACTAAATAACCAGCCATTAAACCTGCCAAAATGGGTAGTAAACGCCATAGTCCCTTAGCAAATACGGTGGTAATAATAGTAACGGTTAAAGCTGTTAAAGAAACAGCAATCGCCATGCTAACGGAATAGGAATCTCCAGCTTCGGAAGCCATTTTCACGGCTGTGGGGGCTAACGCTAAACCAATTACCATAATTACGGGTGCAGTAACACAGGGGGGTAAAATGCGATTAATAATCTTTTCGCTTCCCCAAAAAATCAAGAAACTTAGGAACAAATAAACTATGCCTGTTGCTAATAAACCTGAAAGAGTTTCAGCTAAACCATATTGACTAATTCCTAATTCCATTGGTGCAAGGAAAGCAAAGGAAGAGGCTAAAAATACCGGAACTTTACCCCCAGTTACCACCTGAAAAATTAAAGTCCCTATACCTGCGCTAAACAGGGCTACATTGGGGTCTAAACCAGCAATTATTGGGACTAAAACCAAAGCGCCAAATGCCACACACAGGATTTGAATGCCAAAGATTAAATCCCGAAAACG
>CAZNNK010001166.1:0-2167 GCA_964574085.1 uncultured Coleofasciculus sp. | reverse complement strand
AGCAACCGCCATAGCGGTTAGGACACATCATTTATGTAGAGACCAAACATGGACGGTCTCTACTTTGTTCCCTATTCCCTTTTATTCAACCCTGACATCAATCACGCTAGCGTTGAAATTGTAATCCTTACCCTCTAATTCCACAGGCGTTCCAATTTTAAGCTTACTATTTCCCAGAACCGGACCATCATCGGTAATAGTGGCTTGACCACCGAGGGTCATGAGTATATCAGTGCTAAAGGTGTCAGGTCTGGGATCGGGTAGCGCTTTAGCCGAGCCATCGGGTTGAGGTACAATAACCAGGCGGGGCAATTCTTTTACCGATACGATGTCTACCTGACCCGCGGGTTGATTGCGAATAACGATATTTGTTTTCTTTTCTTCTCTAAATTGAGACATCAAATCCTCTGGATGACGCACGCTCAAGCCGCGAACAATCAAATCAACTTCGACCGCTTTTGTCGTGCTGCTTCCAGGTAGCTGGGCGACAGAACCCGATGTACCGGGAAAGAAAAAGATTCCCACAATCACTAATAAAATGACTAAAGCCGCCCCTAGATCAAGAATGCTGACTTTACCGAAAAGACGACCTTTAGAATCTAAGATAGTCATAAACCCTTACAATTAGTATTTTTAACTCTCGTTGTACCATCAACAGAATACTCAGTTAAGCTGTCATGCATGTAAATGGGGAATAGGTAGCGAGCAAGATGCTCGCACTACAAGGATGGGAGCCATTATTGACATTAAGGTTTAAATGCTGAACAGCTTATGCTGTCCTGAGTTAAATTACTACGGCAGCAACAACAGATCAGTATAACCTGTGGGAAGCTTAGGCGTTTCAGGATATGCGATCGTACCCCCCTCCCCCCTGTATCAGAAAGCATTGCTTGAGAGTCAAGGGCAACTTATATCCTGTAAGTAGCGTCTATTGTTAGAGTGCCTTAACTGTAGCTATTTTAATTTTATGTACCATGGTTAATCCTTTCTCCATCTGGTCTCATCGTCACCGTCGTCGTTTATTATATCCATTCGTGTCAGCAATCTTGGCGTTTAGCCTGATCGTGGGTACACCTCAGGTCAGTCAAGCCATTCCCTGGCTGGATCTGATTTTCCGAGGCGTCCAGATTATCCAACTTTCCAATATTTCCGATCGCCAGGAAGTTGAGATCGGGGAGCAGATCAATCAGAAGCTGGTGAGAAACCAGATCCAACTCTATCGCAATTCCCGTGTCAACCGCTACATTGATCAAATTGGTCAACGATTGGCAAAAGAAACTCAGCGCTCGACTATTCCCTATACGTTTCAGGTGGTTGAGGATGACAGCATTAACGCCTTCGCGACTACGGGGGGTTTCATTTATCTGAACACAGGTTTGATTGAAGCGGCGGACAATGAGGCTCAACTGGCGAGTGTGATTGCCCATGAAATCGGGCATATCGAAGAGGAACACATGATTGAACAAATGCGCCAAACCGCGATCGCTAGGGGAGTAGCCGTTGCGGCGGGTTTAGATCGCAATACCCTTGTTAATATTGGTGTGGACTTAGCGCTGCGATTACCCAATAGTCGGGAAGATGAATTTGAGGCGGATCAGGTTGGGTTAGATATCCTCAGAAAAGCAGGCTATGCACCGTCAGCCATGGTGAATTTCATGGAAAAACTCCAGAAGAAAGGGGGTTCCGTTCCCTCATTCCTCAGCACTCATCCAGCCGTGGATGATCGCATTAACGCCTTGAAGCAGGCGATCGATCCGGCTGAAGCGAATGTTGGTGATGGTTTGGATGAAAGTGCCTACAAAGCCCAAATTCGTCCCCTGCGATAGTATTATGTATTATCTACCTTCGTTTTGTGGGTATCCAGCTGCCCCAGCTTCCTCAGCTGCCCCAGCTCCCCCAGCTCCCCCAGCCTGACAGGTGTAGGTTTTTTACTTTAGGGTGGGGGCTAGACTTGGAGGACAAGGAAGGAAAGTAGACAAGGAAGAGAAGAGTCGTATAGTTCAAGACGTATTTAGGGAAAAAGATTGTCGTGGAAATAAACCGTTTAAGGAAATACCTTTACCACAAACTAAATCGGCAATAATATTGATAAACCCTTGTAAAAAGCAAGAAATTTTCCTTTTCTTCCTTGTCTGACCCCCATTATACCGTCAAGGTAAAAAACCTA
>CAZNNK010001165.1:0-2171 GCA_964574085.1 uncultured Coleofasciculus sp. | reverse complement strand
AAGTAGCACAGCAGTATGTACAGCAAGCACACAAGGCACTTCTAGCATTACCGGATTGTTCAGCTCGTCGCTCTCTATTTCATTTGGCGGATTACGCCGTTACCCGAGAGGTTTCTGAAAAACCAGATTTGGACTTTCCTTAGTCACTTGTAGGGGTTCCCTTTAACCTGAAGTCATCAGGTTTATATGTACTATTATCAGGCAAAAAGCTTATCCAGTAATGGTTTCAGCACTACCCCTATCAAGAGTCCAGAGTATTCTTGCAGAATCCTACAGTTTTAATTTTTAGGCAAAAATACAAAACGGATGGCAATAGAACTGTACTTGATCCGTCATGGCATCGCTGCCGATCGCGAAGACTATGCCAACGATGAAGATCGTCCCCTAACCAGCAAGGGGCGCAAGAGAACTACCAAAGTCGCCAAGCAACTGCGCGATCGCGGTTTGCATTTTGATCACATATTAACCAGTCCGTTAGTCCGGGCGCGAGAAACCGCTGCGATTCTGCAAGAGGTTGGTTTAGGTGAGCAACTCGACGAATTTCCCAGCCTTGCGCCTGAGGGGGATATTAATACCTGGGTCAATTGGCTGGAACAATGGCGTCAAAACCGAAACCGAGAAAGCTGTTTGGCGTTAGTCGGTCATCAACCGGATTTAGGCAATTGGGCAGAACTGCTAGTCTGGGGAGAAGCACAGGAAAAACTCGTCCTCAAGAAAGCGGGCGTGATCGGGTTAAACCTGAAAGAAACGGGAGTACCCCTCGGTCGAAGTGAGCTATTTTTGCTAACCTCTCCAAAATGGCTGATCTAAGCGATCCTTAAGAATTTTTGTAACACACACTACTAATCTCCCAGTTTCTGGTAAGTTAGCCTGAGAACACTTCAGATGTCTCTACTCCGGAAACGGAAGCGCCCTTCACCGGGCAACTAAACAAACCATATCGTAAAGGTTAAAAGCACGAGTCTATGACTGTCTGCGAGTATAAACCAGGTTTAGAAGGCATTCCCGCTGCCCAATCCAGTATCAGCTATGTTGATGGCAAACAGGGAATATTAGAGTATCGCGGTATTCGGATTGAAGAACTCGCTACAAAAAGCACGTTCTTAGAAACCGCCTATCTCCTGATTTGGGGTGAGCTACCAACCAAGGAGGAGCTAGAAGCGTTTAAGACGGACATTCTTTACCATCGACGGATTAAATATCGGATTCGGGACATGATGAAATGTTTCCCGGAAACCGGACATCCGATGGATGCATTGCAAGCCTCTGCAGCAGCGCTGGGTCTGTTTTACTCAAAACGCGCTCTCCCCGCTCCCAGTTATATCCGGGAAGCAGTTGTACGTTTGTTGGCGAAAATCCCGACAATGGTGGCAGCATTTAAGCTAATGCGGAAGGGGAATGACCCAGTAAAGCCTAACGACGATTTAGACTATTCCGCTAATTTCCTGTATATGCTCACCGAGCAAGAACCTGACCCCCTAGAGGCTCACGTCTTTGATGTTTGCTTAACCCTCCATGCGGAACATACGATTAATGCGTCTACGTTTTCAGCCATGGTAACAGCTTCGACGCTGACTGACCCCTATGCGGTAATTGCATCAGCCGTTGGTACCCTTGCCGGTCCTTTGCATGGGGGGGCGAATGAAGAAGTGATTTCCATGCTCGAAGAAATTGGTTCGGTGGAAAATGTACGTCCCTATCTAGAGGATTGTTTACAGCGCAAGGCAAAAATCATGGGATTTGGTCACCGCGTCTATAAGGTTAAAGATCCACGCGCCACGATTCTCCAGAATTTAGCCGAACAATTGTTTGAGAAGTTTGGTTCCGATAAATACTACGAAATTGCCCTGGAATTAGAACAGGCGGTTGAGGAAAAACTGGGATATAAAGGAATTTACGCCAATGTAGATTTCTATTCCGGTTTAGTTTATCGCAAACTGGGTATTCCCACCGACTTGTTTACTCCCATATTCGCGATCGCCCGGGTAGCCGGTTGGTTGGCGCACTGGAAGGAACAACTAGGAGAAAACCGGATTTTCCGACCTACCCAGATTTATACCGGCAATCACGGTGTCACTTATGTTCCTATCCAGGAACGGACATCACAAATTCCCTTAGTGTGAAACAGGTTGATCGCTTCTTCCAAACGCTAGAGTCGTCAAAGGAGGAGC
>CAZNNK010001164.1:0-2173 GCA_964574085.1 uncultured Coleofasciculus sp. | reverse complement strand
TAAATCGGGCAGTTTGTTGACCCAAATTATTCCAAAATTTTACAGTATCGTCTCCTGCAATCGTTGCCATTGTCTTGCCATCAGGACTAAAAACTGCACTCGTAGCGGTTATCCTTTGATTACTGGCTTCAATTGGTGGTATTTCTACAATAGGCTTGTTCCAAATCCGTTTGATGGGCGACGGCAAACTTCTATCGTGTAGCCTTATCGTACTATCTTCACCAATGGTGGCTAACCATTTTTTATCTTCACTGAAGGCGATATCGTAGACAAGGGTTTGTTCTGTTTGAATTTCTTCCGGCGTTGGGTTGGCGAGGGTAGCTGTTCTACCATTCGTTTGAATCGTCCATAGTTTAATTGTACCTTGATCACCACTGGTTGCCAATTTCCCGTCAGGGGTGAAGGCTAAACTATAGACATTTCTTTTATCAGTGGGAAATTCTCCCAGCTTGTTGCCTAAGATGTCCCATAATCTGACAGTATTGTTTTGTCCAACAGTGGCGAGGAGATTCTTATTAGGACTGAATGCTATGTCTTTAATAGGTACTGTGAGTTGGTTGTTTTGAGTAGGTACTGTGGGTTGATTTTTTTGACGAGTTGCTGTCTGTTGTTTGTTTGGAGGTTGACCTTCTTGACCCAGTGGTGTGTTGGCGATATTTCTTGGGATACACTTGCCCTGTTTAATATCCCATAAATTAACGGTGGTGGTTGGATTGTTCTGAGCGTCTTTTCCCTCTATAAGAGTTGCCAATAGCTTATTGTCATGACTAAAAGCTACACCAGAGATATTCCCTAGGTTAGCAGCAGAAGGATTGGCTGGGTTAGCAGCAGAAGTATTATCTGGATTAGCAGCAGAAGGATTGGTTGGGTTAGTTCCAGAACTATTCTCTAGGTTAGTTCCAGAATTATTGGTTGGGTTAGCTTCAGAAGGATTGGCTGGGTTAGTTCCAGAAGTATTGGTTAGGTTAGTAATTGGGCAGATTATACTGTTTGAATTGTAATCTACGATGCCATCCTTTTTCAGATTCCACAGCTTAATTGTACCATTTCCGCCCCCCGTTGCTAATCGTTTGCCATCCTGACTAAATGCTACACTATAGAGCCGATTTTGACCTGTTGAGAATTGGTCAACTTGATTACCTGATTTATCCCAAAGTCGAATTGTATCGTCATCACCAATGGTTGCCAATTCGTTAGTTTTCGGATTGAAAGCTACCTGAGCAAACGTCGCGCGATCGCTCTCTATGCGGTTGCGTTCTTTTACCGTATAAAAAGCCTTGTACATTGTTTCTTGAACTTCGGCTAACGCGGTATCAGGTGAGGGAAGCCACAGCAGTGGGTGTTTAGAAATCTTGACTGCCCGTAAAATATCGAGAAAGGCGCGGATATCGCGATCGGATTTTAAGTTGCCTTCTGCGGATTCTTTCCACGCCATCATTTCTTCAATTTTTGCCTGTCTTTGTCCCAAAACTGCAACAATGGTTAAAATGGATAATCCTGCGCCTATCAAAGCAAAAGAACACCAAAACCGATAAGTATTTCTCCCTTTGTGGATGATGCTTTCCCGTACAAACTCATCTTCGGTTTTATTGAACCAATTGTCTTGGGAATCCAGGAATAAATCCAACTGAGCCAGTCGAGGATCGTTGTGCCAAAGGTAATTTTTTGAGAGCCCACTGGATTGCTGTTTAGCTAGACGAGCCTTTTTAACCTTGCGGATTGGATGCTGGGCTTGAGCAATGAGAAAAGCTTCAACTTTTTCCAAGCAATAAAAAAAGTATTTTATTCTAAATTTAGATTTAGTTTTGCTATCTTTTTCTGGCTTATTTATTTCATGCCAATCATTCGCGATTGGGGTTAATTTTCGCTGTAAAATTAAGGTTTCTTTTTCCTGGTCTTTCCACTCCCTCAGTCGCTGCCAGTTTTGGATTAAAGCATCATGGGCAGGTTCAACATAGGGTGAGTTTTCAGGATTTTCAGGATTTGTACCCTGAACCAATAGACGTGCCTGACAAAATTGCTGAATTACGTTTTGGGCACGTTGATGTTCTACCTTATCTGAATACTCTAGTTCAGATGAAAGTACCCGACGGCGAGCTTCATCACCCACAGCAACCATCCGTAGCATTACCTGACGCACTGTTTTTTCGTATGCTTTATCTTTTTTAACCAG
>CAZNNK010001163.1:0-2176 GCA_964574085.1 uncultured Coleofasciculus sp. | reverse complement strand
TCGTCGGCTGCGTCAGATTTGTATTAGATACAGGCATATAAGTGTGAGTAGTTTTGGAAAACGCAAGGAAACAAAACAAAATTACGAATTATTTCTGCCTTATTGATTAAATAATATACCTCCCAGTTAACATCGGTGGGTTAGGTTGGATAGTTCATTGAAGGGTTATCGCTTCAATTTAAATCCCGCCTAACCCACCCTACATTTTTTTGATCAAAGTATTTCCTCATGGTCTCTTTTTTTGAGACAAAGGCGTTTTGATTTTGTGTATATAATGTTGCAACATAATCACAGGATTGGGAGAGGGGTTGGGGGTAAGGGCTGGCTGAGGCGATACCCAGACAACGGGAATGGGAATACTGAGAAAAAATCCCCCAGTTGTCAGTAGTAGGTAACAGCAGCAATGGCTAAGCGATCGCTAAAAGCATCCACTATCGGTATCACCCAGGCAAAACAAGCCTTTGAACGTAAGGGATGGACCCAAGAATACCTCGCCGCCCAAGTGGGCTTGGAAACCCGCCACTCGGTTTGGAAGTTTTTTCGCGGGAAACCGATTGATCGAGCCTATTTTATTGACATCTGTTTTCAATTAGATCTCGATTGGCAGGATATTGCCGATTTTCCGCCAACCTCTGTACCCTCAACCCCAACCCCAGAAAGCAATACACCCAGTCAAATTGACGCTTGGGTGCAATTGATGCGATCGCAACTCCAGGATCACATCCAGGTTCAAGCGGGTATCCTGCAATCCTCCTTTGATGTCACCCAGCCTCTACTCCTAGATCACCTCTATACCCACGTCAAAATCTTACCCCACCTCACCCATCAGCGATGGCTTGAGGTGTCTGACTTACAGGGTTCTCAGCCCAAAGGATGCGATCGCGTTCGCTTAACTCAACTGAATCAACCCGCCATTCCGGGAATGGAGGCGGTGATGATGCATTCTAAACTCACCCTTCTCGGTAAACCGGGTGCAGGTAAGACCACATTCTTACAATATCTTGCCCTTCAATGCAATGCAGGTCATTTTAAACCAGACTGTATTCCCGTCTTCATCTCCCTGAGACAATTTACCAAACAAGCCCGAACCGCTAATAATTTCAGTTTCCTCAATTATCTGAGTACGAAGTGGAAAAGTTGTGGCATTTCTCCAGAACAGATAGAACCCTTACTTCAACACGGGAAAGTCCTACTATTACTCGACGGTTTAGATGAAGTGTCCAAAACCGATACCCCAGAATTGCTGCAACAGATACAACTCTTTGCCGATGAGTATTACCAAAATCAGATTATTATTACCAGTCGCATCGCCGCCCAACAGTACCACTTTCGCGGATTTACCTATGTCGAGTTAGCCGATTTTGACGCCCATCAAATTGAAACATTTGCCCAAAAATGGTTTACTGCCACCAACAAAAATTATCAGCCCGTCGGATTAGCCAAAGCCTCTCAATTTTTGGAACAATTACACCATCCCGAAAACCAACCGATTCGAGAACTCGTCGTCACCCCCATTTTACTCAGTTTAGTCTGTTCCGTATTTCAGGAACGGGCAACCTTTCCCAGCAAACGCGCCAAACTCTATCAGGCGGGATTAGATATTTTGCTAGTGCGCTGGGATAAAGCCAGAGGAATTCAACGGGATCAAACCTATCGCAACTTACAGCTTCCTGATAAGATAAAACTCCTGAGTCAAATCGCGGCGACGATGTTTGCACAGGGGAACTATTTTTTTGAAAAAAGTGAAGTTCTGCCGATTATTTCCGACTATCTCCAGAACTTACCCAATGGGAGTCAGGATTTAGAAGCCCTGTGGTTAACCAGTGAAGGCGTTCTCAAAGCCATTGAGTTACAACATGGGTTACTTGTGGAACGGGCGCGAGATATTTATTCCTTTTCTCATCTCACGTTTCAGGAATATCTAACTGCCCGAAAAATTGTCGCAACTCAAACCACAGAGGCACTGCAACAGTTAGCCACTCACATTACTGATCCCCAATGGAAGGAAGTCTTTTTGCTCACCGTGAGTCTTTTACCTACGGCGGATCTATTACTGCGGCTGCTCAAAGAGGAAATTGATAGATTAGTCAAGGATGATCTGCAAATTCAGACCTTTATTGACACCATTGATCAGAAAGTAAATCAGCTAAAATTGGATTTACCCCCTGCTGCATTA
>CAZNNK010001162.1:0-2177 GCA_964574085.1 uncultured Coleofasciculus sp. | reverse complement strand
CTTCTGCTCATTTGTCACCAATAGACACAGCGCCGTGTTTTGATTATGCTTGTTAGTTCTAGGGGAATGACGGGAATTAAACTCGGAGTTGGAGAGCTTGGACTTCACTTGCCAATTCATTCCAGAATTATTTTTTAAGATTTATGAGTACAGATCAGCCACCAATTCATCATTATCTGTGGGCAATGGGTGCAACGGCGGCATCGATCCCCGTGGGGGACGTTGTTGAACAACGGTATCAAGTTGTCGCGCCGCAAATTTGGCTGGATCTGCACCCAGAGGAGTTACCCCAGGTTCCTGATCGCTTAAGTGGCACATTCCTCTCTTATCTCCGCCTCTATCCCCATCGTCTGCACGTTCCGGAGGTTTATGGTGTTTGTTCTGGGACGGATTCTGAAGTAAATACGCCGATTATTTTGCTGGATAATGCACCAATTGACAAAAATGGTGAACTCTATCCAGCCATCACCACAGCTTGGTCAAAAGCCTCGCCTGTGCGTCAGATCTATTGGTTATGGCAAATTCTAGAGTTATGGCAACCCTTAGCTGAATTAGGCGTAGCCGCTACCCTGGTTGATCCCGAACAGGTGCGAGTCGAAGGCTGGCGGGTGCGACTACGGGAACTGGTGAGGAATGGAACGAGTGATTCTGAGTCCGCATCTATCCCTGGGTCAATGAGTCCTCACAAAAAGGATTCCTCAACAGGTGCATCCAGAGGGACAACAACCCTACCTCATTCCCGAACTCAGGCGAGTCTGCAACAGCTCGGAAAATGCTGGGAATCCTGGTGTCAAACGGCATCTGTGGCGGTGGCGGCTCAACTGCGAGATATCGCCCAACAAATGCAAACACCGAATCCCTCCTTTGAGGCGATCGCCGCGCAGCTTAATCAGCTTCTGTTGACGCAATCGTCCCAACTCCCCCTGCGTTTAGAGGTAGCGGGACTCACGGATACGGGATCTTTACATGACCACAATGAGGATAGCTGCTATCCCCTGCGATCAGATCTGACTCCCGAACCCGATCCCCTGATCCCCCATCTCTCCATTGTCTGTGATGGAATTGGTGGACATGAAGGTGGCGAAGTTGCTAGCCACATGGCAACCCAGTCGGTGAAAATCCAGGTGCGGGCATTGCTAGCGGAGTTACTTGAAGATCCGGAACTGATGAGTCCGAGTTTAGTCGCCCAACAGCTAGCGGCGATTATGCGCGTGGTGAATAATTTAATTGCCTCCTGCAACGATCAACAAGAACGAGAATCCCGGCGGCGCATGGGTACAACTGTGACTCTCGCCCTACAATTGCCACAAACGGTGATTCAATCCGATAGCGAAGGCAATAGTCACGAACTCTACATTGCCAATGTCGGAGATAGTCGTGCCTATTGGATTACTCCCGACTACTGCCAACAGCTTACCGTGGATGATGATGTGGCAACGCGAGAAGTCAGGATGGGGCGTAGTTTGTACCGTCATGCCTTACAGCGTCCTGATTCCGGTGCATTGACCCAAGCGATCGGAACCAAGGATGCAGAGTCTCTCTATCCCCATGTCCGGCGTTTTATTTTAGAGGAAGATGGTTTATTGTTGCTCTGTTCCGATGGTGTCAGTGATAACAATTGGCTAGAGTCGGTGTATGCGGATTTCGCTAACGATGTGTTTAGTGGCAAGCTATCTCTAGAAGCAGCGGTGCAGTTTCTCGTTGATCAGGCAAATCAACGGAATGGTTATGATAATGTCTCCGTTGTTCTCACCTATTGTGGTGTTTCGCCCCAATATCCGGTGGTGTTGAATTTGGACGGATTACAACTGGAAAACAATGCCCAGACTATCGAGTTAGAAACGGAAATACCAGCCACAGAGGAACCTGTCCTCGGGGAGGACGAGGAAATGTCCGAACCCATAGAGGTTGAAGCCACATCCTCTAGTCAGGATTGGTTCAAAATCATCTTAGGCATTTTTGGCATCCTGGTGATTATCCTCTCGGCTGGCGCGGCTGTATTCATCGCCCAGTGGCTACTCAATCCCCAAGCATTCCAACAAATGCGCGATCGCTTTTCACCTCCTCAACCGATAGAACAACCGGAGTCTGTACCCGACTCCCCATCTCCATTAGAGGACTAATACCAAGTTGCGTTCAAAGATAGCAGATAGAGTAGATGGGGAGATGGGGTGAGA
>CAZNNK010001161.1:0-2179 GCA_964574085.1 uncultured Coleofasciculus sp. | reverse complement strand
AGCCAACACCAACTGAATTGATTGACTTTAATTCACCGAAAAGCTTGGGTTTGCAATTAGTTCATGCTTTAGTAGCACAACTTAAAGGCAAATTGGAAATAAAGAAAACGAATAATACAGTATTTGAAATTGAATTTTCACAAAAAAATATTTAGGTCGCACGATTCAAAAAAATAGTCACAAATATTTAGACACCCTACCTCCTACACTCTGACCCGATCTTTTAACTATCCTCCTTGTTCGCAAATCTCAAAAGCGTACTCTTGGGTTTCTTGCAGCTCTTGCAATATTGTTGTGTCAACCGTCTGAATATCTGACTGACTTGAGCGAACTAATTGATCCTCAACTTGCTCAAATTGCTGCTGAGCTTCAACAACCGCCAATTCTGCCTCAGTGCAAGTCTGTGTGGCTAATGCATCGAATTGATTATTACATCCCGAACAGAAAATAACCAACAATAATAATCCTGTACTGAACTGAGTTTTTTTCGTAGCTGGAGTCAGAGGAGAAAATTTCATGTTCAGAGAATTAAATTCACTAGACTTACATTACTAACTACTCAGATTTATCTAGTTTTCAGGATTATCGCTATGTTTTTTTTATTGTGATTATTTAAAATCCTTAAACAAAACAGGCTTTAGTTAGGATTCACTCGACTATTACCGACAGATTAAAGAGTAGACAATAATGTCAACTGATTGTAGTGATTTCTGTTTTGATTTAGTTGAAACTTAACCCAAAATTAATTGACTCTTAGCCAACCTAATCACTAAGTAGTCGGACAACAGAAAACGGTGCTGTATTAAGTTTTGCAAATAGCTCTCAAACCCTTACATAAACGTAGCTTGCTTCTCAAGGGAGCGAGTATGACGATCTCCCCTCATGGTCAACTTTTTAGAGTAAAATCTTGGTGTAAAGTTTTAGGGGAAGACAGTGGCGTTATCCCGACGTAGTTTTCTGACCTTGGCAGGCGCGAGCGCCGCCGGAGCATTTATGGTTTCCCCGTTGGAAGCCTTTTACGCCAGAGTGACCCATGGTCAATCTACTAATGGAGTAGGCTTTGGTTCCCTCGTTCCTGACCCCAGAGGTTTACTGGACTTACCAGCCGGATTTACCTATACAGCCTTCTCGAAAACCGGAGATATCATGAGCGATGGGAATCCTGTACCCGGTGATCATGATGGAATGGCAGCATTTCCCGGACAGAAAGACACCACAATCCTGGTTCGCAATCACGAACTCAGCCCGGATCAAATCAACAAGTTTGGCGTGAAGGCATCAGACTCGCACAAGTATGATCCTTTATGTTTGGGTGGAACAACAACCTTAATTGTTGACAAGAATGGGAACTTGCAGCAAGACTATGCCTCCCTAGCAGGAACCTACCGCAACTGTGCAGGTGGACCAACCCCTTGGGGTTCCTGGATTAGTTGTGAAGAGAATACCTCCACACCAGCGGGAAACCAACTCGGAGATCCGCGTAATGTCTCGAAAAAGCACGGCTATAACTTTGAAGTCCCCGTTAGAGGTAAGCTGGTCAAACCTATACCGTTAGTGGCAATGGGTCGTTTTAACCACGAAGCAATAGCCGTAGACCCAGTTAGTGGATATATTTACCAAACCGAAGATAGAGGAGATAGCTGTTTTTATCGCTTCCGTCCCCAGCAACCCCGAAATCTCAAAGCAGGTGGTATTCTGGAAGCATTGGTGATTAAAGGGATGCCTACTGTTAATACCAGCACAGGTTTTCTATCGAAAAAAGGTCAGCCTTTAGCTGTGGAATGGGTCAAACTTGAGGATGTTGATCCGGTTGAGGACACCCTCCGTCAAGAAGCCCAAACTAAAGGGGCAGCTATTTTTAACCGGGGTGAAGGAACATGGTACGGTAATGGCTTGATTTACTTTGTCTGTACCAGTGGCGGTGAAATTGGGCAAGGTCAAATTTTTGCTTACAATCCTGTTGATGACACGCTGACATTAGTGATTGAGTCAGAACGGGAAAGCGAACTGGATAATCCAGATAATATTACTGTCGCACCCTTTGGTGATCTATTCTTATGTGAAGATGGCAATGGGGAGCAATTTATTGTCGGTGTTAATGCGGCAGGCGAAATTTATAAGTTTGCTCGTAACGCGATTAACACCAGCGAATTTGCCGGAGTTTGCTTTTCCCCAGATG
>CAZNNK010001160.1:0-2184 GCA_964574085.1 uncultured Coleofasciculus sp. | reverse complement strand
GTTATGATTATTTTGGCTAAGTTCTTCATTTTTGACAATGAATGACTGAACGAGCTTGTTTGCACTTTCTTGGTCTTGTAGCAGAGTTAATAACTCTTCACACTCTACCGCAGACAGAGATTGGGTAATATTCTTATTAATGCCGTATGTTGCTTTCAGCGTATCTTGAAGCGTACCCTTGGTTGGCATTCACCTTCTCCTTCAGAAGTTTATTCTCTCTATATCTTACCTGGTGTATAGCAGTAGGTAGAAGACAGTGGTTCGACAGGTTCACCAATTGGGTAGGAGGCAAAACAATAGTTCTCGGTGGACATAGGGGGGCATAGGAAAAGATACAACATCATGGAGGATCGCGGATTTTCTGGGCAAGTAAATCGCCCAAACCCCTTTATTGACTGGGATTCAGCCTCAAAAAAACAACTATACTGTTGTTTTTTGCAATCATTCTTAAACTTTCGCGAAATTCCTCAACGTTCAAGTCCTTAAGCTGTCACGCATTTAAATTGGGAATGGGTAGCGAGCAAGATGCTCGCACTACAAGGATTTCGCAATTCTTGACATTAAGGTTTAAATGCTGAACAGCTTAACTGCCAATGACTCCCTTCCTAACCAATCTGCTTACATCCAATCTGTGACGAGAACCGTAGATTGAGTCTCTAAAGTCGTCCATAATATAAGACACGAATCATGTTTTTACGAAGAATGGAAGATTACCAAGCTGCATTCATAAAGCGCCATACCGATACTGAAATATTATGCCAATCCAGGCGAAAAATAGCTGCTATGCATTTTGGTGGTGTTGCTATCGAGTGTCTGCTCAAGGCGATGATCTTTGCTACTCTGCCGAAGAATGCCAGTCAGGAATGGAAGACAGACTTGAATAATCCCGGACATACCATCACTAATCCAGGACACAGCTTCAGTGAGGCGTTGAAACGGCACAATCGACTTCGTTCTAGAGTTCAGAAGTTTCCGGCAGTGATGAAATGGCTAGATGAGATTCAGAATCCGAGCCAAGATTTTATAGATATGCGCTATTGTAGCAATGAGCCTGATGATACAAGCTACAAGCGCTGGTTAGAAGCATATCAGCGTCTCAGCCAGTGGTTAAATAAACAAGCCACTCAGCTTTAAGGAGGATAAAAAATGCAGGAGACGTGGCAAGGAAACCTCAAGCAGGAAATTACCAACCACTATGTGTCAAGTCCACAGGAATGGGTTGATGTGAATATTTCCACGTCAGGTTTGTTGAATCTGACTATCGTGAGTGATCACTTTGCCGATTTATCTATACCTCAGCGAAAGGAGCAGGTGCTAAGTTTCCTGCACCAATTAAAGGTTCCTTTGTCTCCTGGTTTTTTATCCCTGTATGCGCCTCAAGAAGCCGAATCGCTTAATCTTTCACGTCCACAGGTTGTTAATGGATCTTTGGTATACACCTGGCAAGATTTAGCGCTACAGGCAGCTAACCCACAAAATTATCCTCAACCTGCTCAACGCGAACCCCGTGTGCCTCGGACAGTGACGTTTTATTCTTTTAAAGGAGGAGTAGGTCGAACGACTGCATTAACTCATGTTGCCTGGATTTTGGCGATGCGGGGTCGCAAAGTTGTTGCTGTTGATTTAGATCTAGAAGCACCAGGTTTAAGTACAGCATTCAACCTAAATCCGCAACCGGAGTATGGAATTGTTGACTATTTTTATGAGCGTTCCTACTTACCAGAGGGAGTGGAACCTAGTATTTCAGTTGCTAAAATATTTGGCGAAGTTAGAATGCCTAATGCCACAGGCAGATTATTTGTCGTTCCCGCTGGTTATCTCAACCTAGATTATGTTTCTAAGGTTGATGATCTGCGAGCTATTACCGTTGTAGACTCGGGAGAAAGTCTTTGGTCTGTTTTCACTCATGAAATTAAAGAGCAGTTGCAACCTGACATTATCTTGGTCGATTCGCGAACTGGAATTAATCAATGGGGAGCTTTATCATTGCTACAAGCGGCTGACGAGGTGATTATATTCCTATTTCCTAATGAACAAAATCGACAGGGAATTGAACTGCTGCTCCAATCAATTCAGGCACTGAAAAATATATCGATAAATTTTGTTTTTACCCCAGTACCTGATGTAACCGAAACGGGCATGTCTAAAGTCAGAAAAATTTGGAATAATTTGCATAAAAATATC
>CAZNNK010001159.1:0-2186 GCA_964574085.1 uncultured Coleofasciculus sp. | reverse complement strand
TGATCAGAAAGCCCAAAAGACTGCTAAGGAAATGGAGGAGGCGAAACAAAACTCAGCGGATGAGGCAGCTATTAATGAGGCAGAACAGGCGGATAATCAGACGGAGGCAGCGGAAGATACTTTGGCAGATGTACTCCAACAACTGTTCAAGACTTTTGGCGAAGAAAACACGCAGGTAAATATTCCAGATGGTCCTGTCGGTAAGCCCGTTACATTTAAGGCACCTGATGAAGGGCATCGTCTGTGGATAGAACTTGTAGATGGAAAGCCTGTAGTGATGGTCGCCAGTAACCCGACCAAAGCAGCCTTAAAACTTAAAGAGATTGCTAGTAGCATTGGGAATCTTCCTAAGGAGCAGCATGCAAGGGCTGAACAACTGGTAAGAAAGGGGTTTGAGTTGCTGAATGAAACCAATAAGAAAGCCAATACTGCATTGAATGACTTGAAAGTTGATCCGGAGTCTGCTAACAAGGCAAAGCAGGAACTTGATAATCGTATTGAAAGCATCCAAGAAGATCAGCAGCTAGCTTATATTTTTCAGGAACTTTTTGAACTCATATTCAACAATAAGCATCAAGATGGGAAACAGTTAGATGCACAAGGCAATCCCTTAGAAGTGGATGTAAATGCAGAATATGCAGCAAGTTGGTATCATTCAGAACTGAATAAAGCCATGAGTGGAGGTGTACCGATGGACAGAACAAACCCACAGGGCAAATATCATGAAAAACCATCTTCACTGGCAATAATAGTCGATAATAATTATGGAAATAAAGTCTACTTTGGTATGAGTGCTGGCGAGAATGGTATGCCAGAGGAAAAGCAAACGGAAAATGAATACCGCCGCCAGCATACTCACCCGTATTTAAGAAATCAGGTTAATGATTTTGAGAACCAACACGGTGGAAGTCGGGAAGCTTGGCCAGTAACCAATTGTGGAGAGTATGAGGCTACTAATAAAGCTCTCGAAGCTAGGACAAATTCAGGACGTGAAGCTAATTACGAGGGTTTAGAGGGCTTACCAGTAGAAGGTGATAAAGGTACTCCGACATACAAACCACCTTGTAAGAACTGTCGAATAGTACATAAACCGATTTTTCCAGTTTTTCCCTAGCCTGTGCTTTAAGTTATATAAAAATTATAAACCGAATGATTAAAGAAGGATAATTAGATGGACTTTGGTTCTGAAAAAGTTAATGAGTTGCTCCAACAGGCAGGTTGGACACCTGATTATTATGTGGACACAAGTGAGTATAAACGCTGCTTGGAGGAAGCCGGATTTACGGTTTTTCCCAATGTATTAAACTTTTTAAAACGGTTTGGTGATATTAAAGTATCTGGTACTGATCCGTCGTCGGAAACTAAGTACGAATGGTTCGCCGTAGATCCTATGAGGGCGCATGATATGAAGCCGCTTCGGTTTTACTCAAAATTGACGACACTACTCGGTCAGCCTGTATGTCCTGTTGGCACAGCAGCAGCTGCTCATATGGTGCTTGCGATGGATAAGGAAGGGAAGTTTTATACAATCTATGAGCGTGGAGTTTATTATATGGGAAATACAGTCCCGGAAGCGTTTCAAAACCTTTGTCAGGAGTCGCGGTACTACAAATTGATTTTAACAGTGTATTAATTGGAAGGGTGTGATATAACGACCCGATGACCTATTACTATCTACAGAGAATTGGTTAACACTATCCGCCAAGCTGCTACTTTAGGTTCAATTGAAGAGATTTTAGAAGTGATCGCGAACTTCTTTAAAGAGTTGAAACAACATCGGCATAACTTTCCATGACCACAAAGACTGACAATCATCAACTGGACAGGGAGTTCACGCTATACTCTTATACCACTATCCCCCTCACCCTTCACCTCATCACTCTGTCTCTCAGCAAAGATAACGATCAACTCATTGAATGTCGTCTCACCTTCCAAGTTCACCCCCAACTCTACCAGCGCATCGACACAGAAGCACTATTCAATCTCAAGCCGGAAGTGCGTAACCCCTTCTCGGCTGGAGAATTTCTACCCGAACCCGACATCCAAATCGAAACCATTTTAAAACCCGACTTGCTGCCTCGTCTAGCAGGACATACTACAACCATTGACGAAGCTGCCACCTATATCCTGAATCTCGGTCAAGAACAACCCAATCACCCATTACTCTCTACTGAGAATTGGTTAGC
>CAZNNK010001158.1:0-2186 GCA_964574085.1 uncultured Coleofasciculus sp. | reverse complement strand
CCCTTTTTAGTCGCCAGGGATAGAAGATATTGTTATTTTACCACAAAGAACCCCTATCTGAGCGACACAGAAGCTGACCAACTGGTTGCTATAGGCTTTTATAGCAAGTCGCACTGGTGTATTTACAACTTAAGTAGCTGAAGCGTAGTCCAGGTGAGATGTTCATCAAACTAAAGTGTAAATAGACCAGCGAGAAGCGCTATACCAGGTTGTAAGCCTCTCGTTTGTTATCGCGCTACGCGGGGAGGGAATAGGGAATAGGCAATAGGCAATAGTGAAGACAAAAGCTTACCTGACAAGGGATTGAGCGATTTAAATTTTTCTTTTATGTCCTAACCTTAGTGCGTAGTGCTATAAATGCCGTCATTGATGCGATTTGCATTTCGATGACAACTCCACTTAATCCATGGTTGAATCTCGCCTTCCCAATGGCGACTAAATTGTCGGATACCCCATTCTGCCTTACGCCACTTAATCTCTACACAACTTGCCACGGCTTCATCGGATGGTACTGCCCGGATTTGGCAGGTTGAAGGGTTAGGGGAATTACTCACCAGAGGGTGTACCTGGTTGCAAAATTACTTGGCGACTTATCCCGAAGCACGAGAAGAACTCCAGGTTTGTGATTTTAGGGAACGGGGAATTCTTACAAAGGACGAATGACGTAGCTTGCTTCTCAAGGGCAGCGAGTTCTCCATCGTTCACGTTAATTGTGTCCACCTACTTATGCAGAGTAAGTTTAAAATCTGATTAATTAAAAATTATTTTACAATTAATTTTTGGTATTAATCTAAACTTAACTATTTTTTGGCTATAATTTAGTCAAGCCTTATTCTTTTCCTAAAAAATTATATGTAGGTTAGTTCAGTACGGTTGTAAACAAGACTCATCTCCATAGCAACAAAACCTCAAATGAAAAGGTTTTGGGGCTATGATTATTTTTTTAATTCCATGGCAATAACCTGGAACTCACTGGGAAAATTTAGGGAAATTTTCTCAGACTACAGTGTGTCAATTTAGAGGTGTTATTGAGCAGAGTGCAGTCAAGATAAGGAGTCAACCATGTGGTTTTTATTTTCCTTCGGAGCCGCCGTATTTGATGCATCTAGGGACGCGATCGGCAAAAATGCCCTGCAACGGGTCAATCTGGGACCGTTTACCGTAAGTTGGGGATTGACTTTTTTTGGCGCGTTGTTTATTTCTCCCTTGGTGCTAATCTACGGTACACCCCAAATTGAGACAAACGCTTTTTGGGTGGCATTATTAATGGCGGCGTTTATTCATGTTTTTGCCACGGCGAATTACTTTAAGGCTATTAAGATTGCGGACTTATCTTTAGCTGGACCGATTACTTCATTTACGCCGCTGTTTTTGTTAGTGCTTTCTCCATTGTTCAGCTTGATTTACGGTCAAAACGCTGCTCGCGAACTGCCAAATCCTATTGGTATTATTGGCGTGGTTTTAGTCGTCGCTGGGTCTTACATTATTAACTATAAAGAGAAGCAACGAGGCTACCTGGCGCCCTTGAAAGTTCTGTTCACAGACAAGGGTTCGAGAATGGTATTGATTTCGGCATTTTGCTGGAGTGTGACGATTAGCTTGGATAAAGTTGCCATGGGAAGTTTGACGGCTGATAATCCCTTCCAAAAAGCATTCTTTTGGGGAACATTACTGTTATCCCATGTTGCCTTATTCACTTTGCCATTTGTTTTCTGGGAAAATGTGAAGGGGAGTCCCTCACCGAAATCAGCGGGTAAACCGGGCAGTAAAAAGTTAAAATCCATGCTCCAAGAAACGGTAAATCGTCCTCATCACCAACGCAGACCTAGACTACAAAAAGCGGCTCAAATCTGGTATCGCTGGAAGACGTGGATCGGATTTGGACAAACGAAACCACCGGATTTATATACATCAAGAACTGATGAAAAAAAGTTATCGGTGATGCTCAGTCCTTACAAAAAACCGCAACAGTCTGCTCAAATTCGGTCGAGAGTATCCACCCTGGTTGGCATTGGTTTATCGGATGCACTGATTACAATTTGTCACATGATGGCAGTTAATTTAGCGGTGGCGGCGTATGCGATCGCGGTTAAACGATTGGCAATCATCTTTAAGGTTTTATTTGGCTACTTTTTATTTGGAGAGCGTAACTTAGAAGAACGGATTGTGGGCGCAACAATTATGGT
>CAZNNK010001157.1:0-2188 GCA_964574085.1 uncultured Coleofasciculus sp. | reverse complement strand
GGAGAGTAATCCAACATCAGAGGGTTAGGATGTTGGGTTTCGTTCCTCAACCCAACCTACAATAAAATTTTGTGTTCTAACATGCTCCCGCATGAATGGCACTGAACTTAAGCGAAATATCGCCAACTTGGACGCCAGCAAATAAATTTATCATCTTCAAGCTAAAGTAAGAATCGAACTTACTGGATAAATCTTTGAACCCGTTTTAACGGGTTTAAGCTTTGAGCCTGTAGACGCGAAGCGGCTTCTCGAAGAGTACTTTAGTTCATGGCTTATATCTCTCTCCCACTATGAAACTATTTCCCCTTCCCCGAAATCACCGCCTAATTATCACCACCCTAATTAGCCTCTGTCTAATCCTATTTAGCTGGCTCAACTCCCCCCTCCATTCCACACCAACCAACCCCCAAACTGAACTCTTTAACCAAGTCTGGCAAACCGTCAACGATAACTTTTACGATCCCAACTTTAACGGCGTCAACTGGCAAACCCTCAAAGACGACTATGAACCCCAAATCCGCCAAACCCAATCCAGGGAAGCCGCCGCCACCCTAATCAATCACATGCTGTCTCAACTTAACACCTCTCACACCCACCTCTACATCTCCAACCAACCCGCCTACTACCAAGTCTTAGGAATCTTTGCACCCAGAAACCGCGACTTACGCCAACAACTCAAACCCTTCTTTCCCAATGGCAAACTAGAATATACTGGCATTGGTATCGTCACCAAAATGATCGACAACCAAACCTTTATCAGCGCCATTCTCGAAGGAAGTCCAGCCGCTGAAGCCGGATTAAAAGTAGGCGATCGCATCCTGAGTGTAGATAATCGCCCCTTCCAACCCATTGAATCCTTTGCCGATCAAGCTGGTACTCCTGTCAAAATGGTAATTGAGCGATCGCCAAATCCCAATAGTCAGCAAGAAATCACCGTCACCCCTAAATTGCTGGATACAACCACCATGTATCTCGACGCCATGGACGCCAGCACTGAGATAATTGAACAACAAGGTAAAAAAATCGGTTATATTCATATCTGGTCTTATGCCAGTGATGACTATCAAGAACAGCTTGAGGAAGAACTCATCTATGGTCGTCTCAAACAAGCCGATACTTTGGTCGTAGACTTAAGAGAGGGATGGGGAGGTTCACCGCTCACCGCCCTGAACATCTACACCGCTCCAAAATTAAGCTTAACCACTATTTTTCGGGATGGCACGTCATATACTCACTACGCAGGCTGGAATAAACCCGTCGTCATGCTGGTGAATGAAGGAAGCCGCAGTGCTAAAGAAATTCTGGCGTATGGTTTCCAGCAATTCAATATCGGACCCGTTGTCGGTACGCCAACCCCTGGCGCTGTGGTAGCGGGGCGTCCATTTCTCATGTCCGATGGTAGCTTGCTTTACGTCGCCGTCGCTGATGTCTACGTGAATAGAGACGAACGACTGGAAGGAAAAGGCGTAACACCCGATATCCTGGTTCCCTTCTCCCCAGAATACGCCCAAGGCGCTGATCCGCAAAAGGAACGGGCGCTGGAGGTGGCGTTGGAAGCCGTTCAAGAGTGAAATTATGTTCTTTTTGCTCACAATTTATACCGATTGACATCTATCTTTGGGTATACTTGGCGAAACAGTAACGTTCTGGTGGAGACTCCAGACCCGTAAATCCTAGGCAGAAAACGCAAAAGCCCAGCATGAACTCTTTGGAATTCGACCGAGAAACTGACCGGATGGCGAGAGCAATCATGACTCGCAACAGCCAAATTGGGTCAGCCCTAATTGCCGATTTAACGACCAAACTGACTCTTGAATATATTGCGGCTGTGTTGGTTGTCAGTATTGAACGTGTGATGTGGTTTGAACCAGGCTCCGTTATTTGGGCGGTTGAAAATCTTATTCCTGCTGATATAATGCAGGAAATTCACAGAATTACTTCATTTACCCTCTATAAACAGTTGGTGCAGAAAGGATACGTGCCAGGAACAGACTTGAGTGTTGATGTTAGCGGTACTGTGCTGCTTAATAATTCGCTCAAAAAAGCGGCTTAAATCGGGCGCAAAGCTTTCATTGGTGTCAACTTAAGCTCAAAAAGAAAGCGATACCTTAATGTGACCCCACCCTAACCCTCCCCTTATCAAGGGGAGGGAACCGGAAGGAAGGAGGGAACTCGAATGACTTTGGTT
>CAZNNK010001156.1:585-2188 GCA_964574085.1 uncultured Coleofasciculus sp. | reverse complement strand
AAACCCCTTTTTGCTATGGCGACTGGAAGTCTACACCAACATAGACGAAGCCTTCCCGAAGGGTAGTCCGCCTGCACGGACTAGATTAGGGCTTGCTGCACAAGTCTAAAACCCTTAGCTATCAAAGCGTTGAGTAGCATGGACATTGGCTCATCTTCAAGTCCCTAAGGTATCAACTGACACCTGCACTATCCTGCCCATACGCCTGCCATGCTAAGTCTACCAGCCCATTCACAATAGCCGCCGCGACGACTGATGACCCTTTACGCCCTTCGATGCGAATATGAGGTACTAAGGAATCTTCGAGTCGAGATTTGGCAACATCGACCTCAACAAATCCTGAAGGTGTGCCAATGACTAACGCGGGGCGGATTTCTTCGGCTTCAATTAGTTCCACCAACGCCGTTAGCGCTGTTTGGGCTTGACCCACCACAAAAATCCCCTCTGGGTAACGTCTGGCTAGGGTTTGAATTCCCCAAGCCGCCTTCGTCTTTTCTTTTTGCGGGCGGGTGATGGCTTCCATGCTGCAATAGACGGGATTGGCAAAGGTTTCTTGGATGTGAGGCGTAATTCCCACCTGTACCATCGGCACATCAACCACAATCGTAGTCCGAGCCGCTAGCGCCGCCGCACCTGCTTGTAACGCACGTTCGGAAAACCGAATCAGCTTTTGATACTCAAAATCTGCTGTGGCATAAATCACCCGGCGCACAAGTTCGTATTCGGCGGGTGAAAAGGTATGATCGCCAATTTCGCGATCGATAATTGCCAAACTTTGAGCATCTGTTCCGTGCCATTCCATGGTATCTCTCAATCCCAACCCGATTTTTGAGCCGTGACAACTTTAGGACTGACTCTAGGTCAGCTTCCTAGATAGCTTATCAAACTATTCTTACATTCACTCAGAAGATCGAAAAGGCTTGCGATCACTCACTTTGCTTCTGAAGGAGACCGCGCGATCGAGATATTGGCAGGTTTCCCGCAGGGTTTGATCGGGATGATCCGCTAACAATTCATTCGCCCCGGCGAAGTCTTGAGTGGCATCATCAAACTCCGTTCGTAGTAAGCGCTTTAGCGCCACCCATCCTAATTTACACTAGAAACCTATTTCCACACCAATCCGGACGATTGTCAAATGGAGCGATCGCACGTCGGGAATACCAAGTTGCCGTAAGAAAGTAGAACGTTCTTTTTCCCCCATCTCCCCTGAACCCTCTCACCCCATCTACTCTAGGAGCATCTGTTTAACGCGACTTGGTATAAGTGCGCCCGACTCGTCTAACTGCCAAGACATCACCTTGACGTTGTAATAGGTTTCGATCCAAACCTGAGCACCACATTGGGGACGATCCGGACGATAAACCACACGGCATCCTCCCGGTATTTCCACTTCATGTCCATAAAAATCAACTTTCAGAGTGGAATAGCGATCGCAACACCGAAAGCCGAGGGTCAGAAAAAGGTTTTTGCACAAAGGGGAAGGATTTGGGCAAGGTTAGGGTGGGGTGAGAATCAAGGTATTGCTTCCCTTTGTAGCTTAAGTTGACAGTAGCTTAAGTTGACAGTAGCTTAAGTTGACAGTAGCTTAAGTTGACAGTAGCTT
>CAZNNK010001156.1:0-485 GCA_964574085.1 uncultured Coleofasciculus sp. | reverse complement strand
AAGTTGACACGGGTGCACGAGGCGTGCGCCCCTACGCGAACGGTTTGGTTAAATGGGAACAATAGCGATCCTCAACAATAGTCGATCGAGAGGACATCTTGACCGATTTATGGTGCGAGGCTGGGGAAACCACCTCTTTTTCTGGATGAATCGTAATCTGCTTACAAACTAATTGCTGACTTCCGGGACGCACAAACCCCCAGGTATACACTTGGGAATCAGGGGTTGTCGCTTGGGCGGGAGCTAGTCGGATTGTGGTTGATAATACTAGCCCTAAAATAAATAAAACGGCAAGTACGGGTTTCCGCATTGGTTTCTCTCAGTTGACTGAGTTCAAATTAATTTTGCTCTCTACTCTTTATTATAAACGCCATTCTTGATCGGGGGTTATAGACGCTTGCTTCGGTTTCTCTGGACGTAATTGTAGCGTCACCAACAAAACCTGCTCCCGTCAGGTTTGACTCATCCTGGCTTTTGAGCCAATC
>CAZNNK010001155.1:0-2188 GCA_964574085.1 uncultured Coleofasciculus sp. | reverse complement strand
ATGCTATCCAGCATAAGAGTGAATTAGAGCGTGTTCTCTTAGAGATGAATGCGACTCCAGCCGGAAAAGACGTGTTGCAAGAACTCAATATTGAAGGATGGTGTAAAACGTCATCTGAGGAAATTAGCACGGCTAAGGAAATGATGATCGCAGCTTAAACCATCTGAATGACCTAATCCCCTTCACGGGGATTGGGTTGATCTCGCCGTTCTTTGAATCTACGACTTATGACAGATGACATTTGCTGAATTATGCATTAAAATTCCGCTACGCCCTATTTATGGATAACAATTCACCATCGTTCCACGGCAGCTACCTTAATCCCTGTTGGCATCAGGTTTTCGTCAACCAGTGCCGCACAGTATCCCTTGAGCGGTTTCATCATTGACACACACAATTGAGACATCATTGACTTTTGTTACATAAGTTTTTCTTTGGCTTAAAGACAGTTTTCGGGTAAAATATTAACTTCCTAACCTAAATCGTATTTAGCGAACCATACTTGTACTCTAGTAGAGAAGAGCTAGACCATTATCAATGGAGATTAAGACCCCAGATTGGGTGAAGCACGCCGTCTTCTATCAAATATTTCCCGATCGCTTTGCCAAAGGCAATCCACCCCATTCGCAAGTCGCGAAAACCCTTCCCCTAGAACCTTGGGATGCCCTGCCCACGTTACAAGGCTATAAGGGTGGAGATCTTTGGGGCGTCATGGAAAAACTCGATTATTTGCAAGATTTAGGCATTAATGCCGTTTATTTCACCCCCATTTTTCAATCTGCCAGTAACCACCGTTACCATACTCACGATTATTATCAGATCGACCCCCTATTAGGGGGAAATGGTACATTCATGAAACTCTTAGAGGAATGTCATCGACGGGAGATGAAAGTCGTCCTAGATGGTGTATTTAACCATGCCAGTCGCGGCTTCTTCTTCTTCAATGACATTCTGGAAAATGGTCCGTATTCCCCCTGGTTAGATTGGTTCAAGATTGAGCGCTGGCCCCTGTCAGCTTATGATGGCGACAAACCCGCTAACTATGTCGGTTGGGAAGGAAATCGGGCGTTACCCGAATTCAACCATGATAATCCCGACGTGCGGGAATATATTATGCAGGTTGCCGAACATTGGATTAAACTCGGCATCGATGGCTGGCGCTTAGATGTCGCCTATGAGATTGAAACGCCAGGATTTTGGCAAGAATTTCGCGATCGCGTCAAAGCTATTAACCCGGATGCTTATATTGTCGGCGAAGTGTGGATGGACTCGCGTCAGTGGCTAGATGGAACCCAATTTGACGGGGTAATGAACTATCTGTTCACTGGACCGACTATTGCCTTTACCGCAGGCGATCGCGTGATTCGGGAATACGTCGAACAACCCTCTTACCAACCCTATCCGCCCCTAGATGCGCCCAGTTATGCGGCTAAAATCGAGCATCTGTTACAGTTATACCCCTGGGAAATTCAACTCACCCAACTCAACCTGCTAGCCAGTCATGATACAGCCCGACTGCTATCCATTGCTGAAGGGGGAAAGAAAAATCCATCCGTTGAAGCGATCGAAAGCGTGAAGCTGGCTACACTATTACTGTTGACCTTTCTGGGTGCCCCCAGCATCTATTATGGGGATGAAGTTGGGTTACCTGGCGCATTAGATCCCGACTCCCGCCGGGGTTTTCCTCTAGAATCTCAATGGAATCAAGAGATATTCGATTGTCATCGTCAGCTTATTGCCCTGCGTCATAATCGCCCCGCGCTGCGTACAGGTAGCTATCAAGTGCTGTTGGCTGAGGGAATGACGTATATCTTTGCCCGCAAACTGGAGGCAGATGTGTTAATTATCGCCGTTAATGCCGGAACCACAACCGCCCAAGTTCAGGTTGAGGTGTCGCCAGAGTTATCCCCACGCCATCAAATCGTGTACGGTGACGCCAGCTTCACCTGGAATCAAAATAATTTGGCGATCGACTTACCGCCTCGGACAGGGTGTATTTTGGGGTGAAGCATCGGTTCAGACACAGGTACAGGGGGAGTTTTGATGTCACTCCCCTATTTTCCTTGTCTGCTGTTTGTACCTTATTCCCTGAGTAAAAGTTGCAGTTTTGTAAAGTATTGCTGCTTACATCCGGAAGTTACCACAGTCAGTCCTACAATAGGAGTATCCTCCAAGAGCAGCTAAGACC
>CAZNNK010001154.1:0-2190 GCA_964574085.1 uncultured Coleofasciculus sp. | reverse complement strand
GCCCTAGTCGTTGCTTATTTTCTAGAACGCACCCACCTCTGGACTGATGCTCTGTTAAACATCATTTACTCATCCTCCCTGGCGGTGGGAATTATCCTGCTCAGCTTCCGTGATGAATATCAAGGGGGCATCGGCAATCTGCTCTTTGGAGATATTCTCGCTGTGCAAACGAGTGATCTCATATTTGGCAGTGTGTTGTTAGGAGCTTGTGGGCTGTTTCTTGGCTTGACGTTGCGATCGCAAATTCTCCTCACCCTCAATGAACCGATGGCGATCGCTCGTGGTGTGTCAGTTTCTGCCCATCGCACAGCGTTTATTGTGTTGCTGTCACTAGTGGTGGGAATTTCGATTAAGGCGATCGGGGTATTACTGGTGAGTGCCTTTGTGGTCATTCCCGCCTGCGCCGCCCGGTTGCTGAGTCGTACATTTGCCCACTACGTGGTGCTATCGGCGGGGCTAGGGGCGTTGAGTGCGGTGATCGGCATGATAGTTTCTGCGGGGTTCAATTTGCCATCGGGTCCCAGTATTGTGGCAACCCAGTTGGCGATTTTTCTAACAGCAATGGCATTACCTCGATTGCGTGTCTTAGGACAGGGGGAACCACGCAATGTCTGACTCTGGTATTACTCCCAAAATCTTGAAGATGATCGACATTTTGGAAGCCCTGGAAACTCTGCTGGATAAAGCTCCCACGCCCGAAGTTGAAGCAATTCTGCAAGAAGCTTGGATTAAGGTGAGTGAAACTTTTCCTGAAGATTTTAAAGAGGCAACGCGAGAAGATGCTGGGGCAGAAGGACTGCGGCGTTATATTCGAGTCAAGGCATTTTTTGAGAATCCCACTGAGAATCCCATCAGTCCGGAACAATTAGAAGCCTACTATCGGAATCGTGAGCCTGTGGATGAGGATGAGGCAGAGTTTTTCTTTCCAGAGTGAGGGGCGATCGCAATCCAAATCGTTCATAATCAGTCGTTTGCCTGGAAATAATCGAGAATCCCTTGTGCGATCGCCTGTGCCATTTGGGTTCGAGTGGTACCGATCGCGCTTGGCGCACCGCAATCTTAGTACCCGTTCGATTCATCGCGAATTGCAGCAATGCAGGCATTGTCCTCAGCACACAAATATCCCTGACGGAGTTTTTGATTAATGCTCACTACATGACGGGCAAACTCTGAATCTGCGTCTTGAATATTGGGTAAATGATGAGCTTGTTGGGGGTTGGTAATGATTGAGCCAGATGCGATATATTTGCCCGCCGGAATTTCTACATTCTCGATTAGTGCATGGGACATAACGATACAACCATCCCCAATACGAGCGTTAAACACAGTTGAACGGAAGCCAATAAAGCAAGCGTTTCCCACATAAGCAGGACCGTGAATTAAAGCCATGTGCGTAATGGAAGCGTTATCGCTAATCCACACGGAGTAAAGCTGTCCATCATCCCCGATGACTCGTCCCTGTTCCAATCCATGAATCACCGCTCCATCTTGAATGTTTACATTCGCACCAATATAAAACGGCATTCCTTCGTCGGCTCGAATCGAGACACCGGGAGCAATGTGAACCTGCGCTCCAATCCGCACATCCCCAATCACGTTGGTCAGAGGGTGGATATAGACGGTGGCATCTAGGGTTGGCTCAGCGAGTTGCTGTGACCAGGGGGTTGGTGGGGCAGGAATGTTGTACATAGTCATGTTAAAATGAGAATAATTATCATTCTAAATGCTACGGGGATACTTGATCCAAACCTTGACAATCCAAAATTTGCCATGAGCCTCACTTTATACAACACATTGACTCGCCAAAAAGAGCCGTTCACAACGATTAAACCCGGTAAAGTCACAATGTATTGCTGTGGGGTAACAGTGTACGACTATTGCCATTTGGGTCATGCCCGGTCTTATATCGGCTGGGATGTAATGCGGCGTTATTTACAATGGCGGGGTTATCAAGTACGGTATGTGCAGAACTTTACCGATATTGATGACAAAATTTTGAATCGGGCTAGAGTTGAAGGCAGCTCGATGCCAGAAATTGCCGATCGCTACATCAATATATACTTTGAGGATATTCGGCGGTTGAACGTCATGGATGCCGATGAGTATCCTCGTGTCACCCAACATATCCCAGCGATTGTTCATCTCATCCAAGCACTGGAAAGCAAAGGCTATGCTTACGTCGTGGATGGT
>CAZNNK010001153.1:0-2193 GCA_964574085.1 uncultured Coleofasciculus sp. | reverse complement strand
TGAGCGAACATCATGGGCTTCTTTCCCACCCGGACCCTGGAAACCTAACTGACCATCATTATTCCGCATATGGTTCCAGAAAATCATCCCCATATCGGAGTTATAACTCTCGAAACCGGATAGGCGGCGCAGGGGTACGTTGGTGACATCGAGAGTGTCTGGGTCATTACCATAGGAAGCCTGAGACAAAACTGACTGTAGTTCCGGTGACATGTTATCCACAGCAATCGTGTCAGCTTCTCTGACTCGAGAGATTCCATCCACGCCATTGAAGACATTAATCCCACCACCAGCAGCGCTAATGGCAATATTATCCACCATTTCGACTTGGGCAGCGCCTTGCACCCAGTACCCCTCACCATTAAAACCCATATCAAACAAGGGAACACGGTCTGAACCGTCAAAGTCGGCTTGGGGACGGTCATCGCCTGTAGTTTTGATGGTAATGTTATTGCGCCATGCACCGAGTTCATTTCCGGCTTCTGCGGCAATTCCAGACCCGACGACATCGAAGACTACATTGTCTTCCAAGACGGCGTGGCTGTCATGATGCACAATTCCCCACCCCGGACTGCCGACAATGGCATTACCTTTGACTAGAGACGGTGTACTGTTGATATCCTCAGCCCCAGTACGATGCAGATGCAACGCATATCGCCCACGGGGATTGGTTCCGGAACCGGGCGAACCATCAACATTTTCTCCTGGGTCATCAACAAGCTGATTTTTATCCGTCCGTCCCAGATTGTAGAATCCGGCGTTTTGTACCTCGACATCGGGGTTGTGCATGAACATCACATGACCCCGTTGCTGAGTGGGTACGGTTTCAGGGTTTTCGGTCTCGAAGATAACGTTGCGACTGGTATTAGCGATGTAAAGCTTTAAGTCCTCGTCCTCGAATCCTTCGGGGCGATGGTGGTCAAATCGGAGTACGGTATTATCACCAGAAGTAATATCGTTGTTGGTAAATTGAATCCGGTTGCCGTTAATTTCGGTGATGGTTAATACTTCATCTTGGAACCGACTGTTATCGTCATCCGAACCGTCGGGATTGTAGGATGTGCCGCCTAAGACTAATTGATCCCCAACTTGCCAGCCAGCCGGTGTATTCATACCATCGGGCAGATTTAACACCAGTTCATTATCACCGGCTGAGGCGTCTGTTTGCAGCGATATAAAATCGAGTTTTTCTGCACCATGAATTCTAACTTGACCGTGAGTGACAACGCCGCGACTAATCAGGGTGGAGTCCCAATTGCTATCAATTTCTCCGTTGTCGGCAATGACAATTCGGGCAGTTTTATTGGCTTGAATCGGATTGGCTTCACTACCAATCGTTAAGGTACTTGTGTGTGATGTGATGAATGTGTCTACGACGATTTTGGTGTTGCGGTTGTGGGCGAATTCCAATGTTCCGTCCACACGCACGGTTTCTAGACGAGTGTCACTCTCGGTGTCGTAGGTGACATGAACACCTTCAGAAATAACGACTTTAGCATCAGTTCCAGGAACCTGACCTTGCTGCCATGTATTGGGATCAAACCAAGACCCATCGTTTACGGCTACATGAGTTGCCGCTGAATGGGGAACTAAATCCAATAGTTCTAGATGTTCGGCGTGCTTGACTGGATGATCTTGATGAGGAAAATTGTGATTATGTTGCATACTCATCATTGATGTATCGTCAGTTCCAGTGAGGTTGGTGTCTAGTGGCATAACGTTTGAATTAATCGGTGTAGTCAGTTGTTCTCCAGAAAACAGTCATCGTTTGATGGCTATTCGCGATCGCTGACCACAAGGATCGGCATACACACTGAAATCGACTATGACTCATCTAAACTTCACAATCGATTTGCTTATTTAAATTAATAACATTAATTTTTCTTGATTTTCGTAAAGTAAAACAATCTATACGTAATCTTTATACTACCGCTAGACAATAATATAGATTCCTTTCATATTTGGGGTGTTTATTATCTTTGAGTCGCCCAAAAGCGCAAATTACAGACTCTTATTGTGAAAAAAAAGTGAAGACACCCGGCTAGGAGGCGTCAGATAGAGTAGATGGGGTGAGGGGGAGATGGGGAGATGGGGAGATTGGGGGAAAAGAAAGTTCTACATTAGACTGCAACTTGGTATCATATCATGTCCGGTGGAATACTTACACGCTTCGGTGGAGACAAGGCAGAGGGC
>CAZNNK010001152.1:0-2200 GCA_964574085.1 uncultured Coleofasciculus sp. | reverse complement strand
CCCGAATCTTTTGCAGATTCAGTTCTGGAGGTCGTATCGCCTGAATATAATCTTCTAAGTTCTCGCGAATCGTCTCCGGGTCAATTGCAGAACCCAGTTCTCGACGTACCGCCGCCGCTGTTGCTTCTGCGGTTTGCACCACCTCTTTTTGGACGGCGCTACCCCCAATTGCGGCTGTGGCGGTGCCTAAAATAGCTTGAAAACCAGAGGTAGCGGTACTCATTACTGATCCGATCAACGAACCAACAGTTGTCGAACTGACCCAAACCAGTAACGAAAAGTACGTTGCCCAAATCACCAACCCGACGATCGCACCCAAGCCGGGATTTTCCAGCAAGCTTAATTCTACGGCAAATAGACAAGCAAAAAATAGCGCCAAGGTAACGCTAATTAACGTGGCTAATCCTAATGCTGTACCAACCTTGCGAATTGTACCCTGCACACCGTCTGATGACTTCTTGTCAGACGATGATGAGTCTCCGCCTCCAGCAAAGGAAATTCCCAATGCCACACCCAGATTCGTTAAGAGCATCTGGAACGCAAACGCTAAAACCACACCAGCGACTAATGTGGTAAAAAATTGAGGTCCGTCAAAGATCAGCGCGGCATCTTCAACGGTATCGAGTTCTGGCTCTATCGGTATCTGTGCTATCCAATCTGCCCAACCCATGAGTCCTAGTGCTAGTCCCACACTCTGAACCATAATGTTCTTCCTCTACATAAACAATGATCAGAATAGGATTCCCTTTTCCAGGACAAATCCTCCTGTCTTTCTGCCAGAATCGTTGTCTCAAGGCAGAAAATCATCTCCCCAAGGGGTGAAACTCTTGGGCAAATTGCCAATTTATGCCCATTGATAGAGTTCAGTGGGGGATGGCTGAATACTCCCATCAAGATTCCTGATCTTGGTGTTGCCGCTATTGACAAATTTAATCTATTATGCATAATAAGCGGTGCGGTGTAGGTGGGAAGATATAACAGAATGACTAACGGAGTTAAAAAAGTATCAAGTAATACAAAAAATGGACTAACTCATGCCGACTTACTCAACATCATTGCTAAAGCTGCCGAGGAGGGAACAAACAGGCTCTCTTTGTCAAAGGAAGGTATTACAGAAATTCCCAATGAAATTGCCAAACTAACTACGCTGGAAGAACTGAATTTATCGGAAAATCAGATAACAGAAATACCTGACTGTATCGCCCAACTGACTAGACTGGAAACTCTAAATTTATCGAATAATCAGATAAGAGAGATACCCGACTGTATTAGAAAGCTCAAAAAGCTGCGCTGGCTGAATTTAGCAAACAATCAGATAACTGATATATCAGCATGTATTGACATACTTATTAGGATTAGGTGGCTAAACAGTCTTAATTTGGCGAATAATCAGATAATGAAAATACCGAAAAATATCGTAAATTTTGCACATTTAAAATGGCTTGATTTATCAGCTAATAATATAAAAACTATACCAAGCTGTATTACCAATATCCATAAACTAGAAAAGCTTGATTTATCGAAAAATGCTATAAAAAGGATACCGAACTCTATTATTCATCTGACTAAGCTGGAAGATCTGAATTTAGCGAATAATCAAATAACAGAAATACCGGAATATCTTGCCCGACTCTATGAACTGACAAATCTGAACTTAGCGAATAATCAGATCAGGGAAATACCTAGATGTATCGGCAAACTGACTAAGCTGTGGCAATTAAATTTATCAAACAATCAAATAACCGAAATACCTGAAGATTTTGACAAACTGACTAAGCTATGGCAATTAAATTTATCAAACAATCAGATAACCGAGATACCTGAATGTATTGCCAAACTTACTAACTTACAATGGATTTATTTATCGCACAATCAGATAACCGAGATACCCGAATGTATTGCCCAGCTCACTCAGCTACGGTGGCATAGAGAAATCCATTATTATGGAAGCTATGTATTGAATCAGCTAGATTTATCGAATAATCAGATAATAAAAATACCAGAATATATGGGCAAACTCAATTGCCTTAAAAAACTCAATTTAGCCAATAACCAAATTAGGCATATACCCGAATGTATCGCCCAACTCCATGAACTAACAGAACTGAACTTGGCGAATAATCAGATTAGGGAAATACCGGAGTGTATAACCGAACTGATTTACCTAAACTGGTTGGATTTATCGAATAATTATATCAGG
>CAZNNK010001151.1:0-2200 GCA_964574085.1 uncultured Coleofasciculus sp. | reverse complement strand
TCTCTACACAAACATTCGTAGCGTTTTTCTCGTTGAGATTAACCGCCAGCCACAGCAGGGACAATGCTGACTTCATCGCCATCGCTGAGTTGGGTATTGGTGCCATCGAGAAAGCGAATATCTTCGCTATTGACGTAGAAGTTTAAAAAGCGGCGCGGTTTTCCTTGATCATCACACAAGCGTGCTTTAATTCCAGGACAATTAATTTCGAGGGAGTCCAAAAGTTCAGCAACATTGCCAGCACTGCATTCAATCATTGCTTTATCGCTGGTGAATTTCTGGAGAGTGGTAGGAATGAGAACTTTTACAGCCATAGATTAGGAATCAGTGATTAATGGATAGATGTTTGAGATGTTTCCACGTAGAAATGTATCATGCCACATCTGAAACACTCATAACTCAAAAAAAGGGCGGGTTTTGTTGAACCGTTATCAGCTTCTTAAGTCGATTTAGTCCCTAAACCCGCCCCTACAGTCACCTAAACCTGCCCCTACAATTGACTCTTGGCTTCGCTTTTCGGATATGCTTGTTACGTCTTGTGATCGCTAAGTGTGTTAACAAGACCGACGCACTAGAGACAGGAAGCATGGCAGGGACAGCACAAAACGTTCCAGTCGGTTGGGTTGAGCAATAACGAAATTCAACAGGCTTTCATCGGAGTTGGATGACTCTACCCTTCAAGTTCTCCTAGGCGAGTACGAGAAAGTTCCGCCTATGTTCGTCAACCCAACCTACAATGTTAAACCAAGACTTGTTGCCATTCCAAACGGTCAAGGGTACGCGCCCGTTCTAATGCTCGCTCAAAGCTATCCAATTTGGGTTCAATGGTGAGGGGTTCTCCAATGTATCCTTGTACCGCTTCTTGGGTTTTAAGTCCATTCCCGGTGATATAGGCAACGGTGGTTTCATCCGGGTTAATTTTTCCAGCTTCCACCAATTTCTTGAGAACGGCTATTGTTGTACCACCAGCGGTTTCGGTAAAGATGCCTTCGGTTTCCGCCAGCAGTTTCATCCCTTCGATAATTTCGGCGTCGGTGACGGATTCAATGTTGCCGTTGGTTTTCTGGGCAACCTCTAGGGCATAAATCCCATCAGCAGGATTTCCGATCGCGATCGACTTTGCAATTGTACTCGGTTTGACGGGAGTCACAAAATCCCGTCCTTCCCGGAAGGCTTGGGCAATGGGAGAACAGCCTTCAGCTTGAGCACCACTGAAGCGCACGGCTTTATCCGCCACTAAACCAGTTTTGACGAACTCTTGGAAGCCTTTATAAATTTTTGTGAACAGAGAACCGGAAGCCAAGGGCGACACAATATGATCCGGTAGCTGCCAACCCAGTTGTTCGGCGACTTCAAAGCCTAGAGTTTTTGAGCCTTCTGAATAATAAGGACGCAAGTTAATGTTGACAAATCCCCAACCATGGGTATTGGCAACCTCACAACAGAGGCGGTTGACTTGATCATAGTTGCCTTCTACCGCCATTAAGGTAGGGTTATAGATTAATGTACCTAAGACTTTGCCCGCTTCTAAGTCAGCGGGAATAAATACGCAACAATCGAGTCCGGCGTGTGCCGCGATCGCAGCGGTAGAATTGGCTAAGTTTCCGGTACTGGCACAGGATACGGTAGAAAATCCTAATTCTCTAGCTCTAGTCAGTGCCACAGATACCACCCGATCCTTGAAACTCAGGGTGGGCATGTTTACCGCATCATTTTTAATATAAAGATTTTTTAGACCCAGGCGTCGGGCTAGGCGATGGGATTTGACTAGCGGTGTCATCCCTGTGCCTACATCAATAGGATTATCGGTCGCTACGGGTAAGAAGGGACGATAGCGCCAAATTGAATTCGGACCTGACTGAATTGTCTCACGGCTAACGTGGCGGCGCAGGGCGTTGTAGTCATACGTAACTTCCAACGGACCGAAGCAGAACTCGCAAACGTGGATGGGTTTGAGTTCATACTCAGCCCCACATTCTTTACAGGTGAGGTTCTTGAATGTGGCAGAGGTGCTGGAGATATGGGGGGTAGTTGCCTGGGTCATGATGTGGTCTCTCTCTATTCGTCAACATCTCGCTGATAGTATCACAGCCCAAAACCACCGTCAAACATACCCGACTTTTTTTGTCGGGATTGATTTTATGGAGGGGGAGCTGGGGGAGCCTAACAGGTGTAGGTTTTTTATTTTAGGGTGGAGACA
>CAZNNK010001150.1:0-2201 GCA_964574085.1 uncultured Coleofasciculus sp. | reverse complement strand
CTATTGCCTATTGCCTATTGCCTAGCGCGTAGCGCTATAAATGGTGCGTTACGCTTCGCTAACACACCCTACTGGCGTGGCACAGCTAAAATTGTGGAATAGATGTGACGTTTAAACCGGGCGCACGTCGGTGCGCCCCTACAGATGGGAATTTATGGGTAAAATCACATCAATCCTGACCAAGTTTGAACCGTGCGCCCCCTAATCTTTTGCCCAAACCAGGGTGTATTCCTAGAGAGGGATTTCAGGGTATCTTGTGCCACTGTCCAACTCTGCTGCGGGTCAAATAACACCAGTTCGGCGGGTTGATCATTGGCAATTTTAGCAGGGGATTGACCGAGACAAAACGCGGGATTTGTGCTAATCGTTTGCCAGAGTTGCAGCGCGGAACATACATCCGTTTCCACTAAATATTGCCAAAGTAAGGGTAACGCTAACTCTAAACCAATCACTCCTGGTGGCGCTTCGGCAAAGGCAACGGTTTTCTCTTCGTAGGTGTAGGGGGTATGGTCAATGGCAATGGCATCAATCACCCCATCCCGAATGCCTTCGATCAGGGCGATGCGGTCATCGGGATTGCCTAATGGGGGGTCGAGGCGTAAATTGGGATTATAACTGCTTACATCTTGAGTATCCAGCAGCAAATGCATCCAAGACGTACTCGCCGTCACCGGAATCCCGCGTGCTTTCGCCTCTTGAATCAATTCCACACCGCGACGGGTTGAGATCCGCATCAAATGCACCGGAGTCGCGATCGCACTCACTACTTCTAAGATGGCAGATAAGGCGGCTGATTCTGACATGGCGGGATTTCCAGGAATCCCAAACCGGATCGAATTCGCCCCTTCCCGGATCACCCCATTTCCTTTTAACTTGGGGTCACACGCCCACAACGCCACCGGGATTGGCAAGGGGTGCAGGTATTCTAGCACTCGCCGCAGTAAAGCCAGATTTGATAAAGGACGCCCATCGGCAAAACCCACGACACCGGCGGCGGCTAACTCAGCTAATTCCGTCATCTGTTGTCCTTCCACACCCTGGGTTATCGCCCCCCAGTAATAGAGGTGAGGAGAAGATTGGCTAGGATGGGAACTCTCCTGCTGGCGTACACGGGCAAGTCCAGAGGGATTATCTAACGGCGGTACGGTATCCGGCAAAATCGCTAATCGGGTAAAGCCTCCAGCCGCCGCCGCCGCCAGCAGTGATGTCCATGTTTCTCGTTCTTCATAGCCCGGTTCCCCCGAATGACTGTAAAGATCAACTAAGCCAGTCCCTAAAATGAGTCCTTGGCAATCCCGCACCACAGTATCACTTGACCACTCCGTAATTTTCGGTGCAACAGTTTTGATTATGCTGTCTGTAATTAGCACATCCGCGAGTTGGTCGGTTCCGGACACCGGATCTAAAATCCGGACTTGTTGCAGTAGTTCACTAGTCATGGGAAACACACAATTGGGGATTTAAACAGGAGGGTTCAGTCGGTCATTTTTCGGTTGCCAAAACAGCTAAATACTGGACAAATAAGAAATCCCCGGATTTGACGATTGTTGGTTGTTCAACAAAGTCCTGAATTTTAGCCGTGCGGAGACTATTTGTCAAGGCAAGTGTTCAAGGTAAACCTAATGATCGAGTGACAAATACTCAGGATCAACAATGGCTTACCTTGGTTTTAGACCCCCAGCTATGGCAAGGGAAGACCGATCAATGGGTGAACCTTCCGAAACGCTAATGCTGTAAACACGTCTGGAGTAGAGAATTTCGTCTAGCGGCTATAGACTGTATTAAAAGTTCACAAAATTTTTCCGGTTATCCTGTCCCGGTCTTTCTATTTGAATCTCTTATCTCTCTATTTGGTCATTCGTCATTTGTCATTTGTCAGGGAATAGGCAATAGGCAATAGTAGAGACGTAGCATGTTACATCTCCCCCATCTTCCTCATCTCCCTCATCTTCCCTATCTCCCTCATCTTCCCCATCTCTGCCCTCTGCCTTGTTGAAACACAGGGATGAGATAGTCTGATAAGGTAAAAGCATCCACGCCCAACTCGGTGCGTTCCTGTGCGGCTAAAATTCCCGCTTGGGCGTGCCACCAAGCCGCCGCCGCGACGGTGGCGTCTAGGGGAAATTTGGTGGTTGCTGGCTGGGCGACTAAGCCACCAATAAGCCCGGTGAGAACATCCCCACTGCCACCCCGGGCTAGGG
>CAZNNK010001149.1:0-2203 GCA_964574085.1 uncultured Coleofasciculus sp. | reverse complement strand
GATTAAAATTGCGGTTTCCGGTATCTGAAAAAGCAGGTGGCATAATGACAACATCCCCAGCCGCAGTACGTTCGATACGCAAGTCTCGATTCGCTAGTCCAGGTAAATTGGGACATTTTTCGATTCAACCCAAGTCAAACCCGTCATCTGCCCCATCCCAAGAAATTGGGGAGTATTCCAGAGCCTCAGCCGATAGACTCACCGCCAATGTGATGCGAGGAATCCAAGCTAAGGAACTTGAGCTTGCCGAAGAGTCAACAGTACAGCGTAAATCTGAATCACCCTGGGCACCAACGTTTGATGCCCCCCCACCCTTAGCACAAAGCCCTGCTTCCCAATTAAGTAGAGACGCGCCATGGCGCGTCTCTACAGGTGATGTCCATGTCAGCGCCTCCGGATAGTTCAGCGTCAGTTCAGCGTCAGTTGGAAACCAATAATCCCAAGCAGATATGGCAGAGAGCGCAGTCAATACCAGCTTCTATTTAATTCTTTGACGAGGAGATATGCTCCTATGCGCTATCTGATCGACGAACGAAACCTAGAACTAGATACATCTCTGGCTGTTTACAGAACGGCTCTTACGTGGGCGGCTGCTCGGAGTGAATATTTCATCTTAAGTTTGCAGCCTGGGGTTTACAACAACCCAGAGGATGAAACACGGCTTCGTGCCTTGGGGAAGGTAACAACTATTCCTATCGCCAGGGCTACAGATTCAGAAAACCTCCTTTTCCAAGAAGTTGTCAAATTCTTTAGTATATTAACAGACACGCTCCAAATCCGCGTGAAAGATAGACCCACACAAGTAGTTCAAGTACGAGGAACACCAGACGATGCATTTGTGCGAGAGCTAACCCGCAAAGAAGCACCGGAAAAGGCAATCTCTGGTGATCTGTGTCTGGCTGAAGATGTGGAACTGTTCTTAGGTAAACGCCGCCTCTATAGCTTGTATGACTACGGACGTACTCAGATTCTTGATCTGATTGATGAAGAGCTTGAGAGCATCCATCAAACTTTTACACGAGCTGGTCTTGACCCATCATACTTGATATCAACACCACCATACGTTGAGCCTGACCTTCGCCCTGAACAAGAGTAACACTAATTCACAGGTGTTAATCCTAATTAACTTTAATCTTTACTACCACTATAAGGTTCGCTATCTGTCTTAGTCGGAATTCCGGGTATTACATACAGAGCGAAAGACAATAGCAATAAACAGCTCAATTACACTACCCAGTGTCAGCACTTCCTGACAATTAAGTCTAATCAGGAAAAAATTTATAAATGTCAGAAATACTTTGGTTTCCAGTATAGGCTCCCGTCTGGTCTCGGTTTGCCGGACGACATGACCGAGCTACTCCGTAAGCAGCAGCTCGAATGGTTCGATTCCGGTACTCCACTAGCCATTTTCCACGAGCGCTTCGACAGCTTGACCCCCGCCGAAGGTGGCGCGATTCTCGACTTCTTTGTCGCCCTCCAAGAAGCTCACGGCGCGGATTTTCCGTTCGGAGAGCTGGAGATCGCTGTTGATCGGTACTGGGTTCGCTATCGAGCATTCATGATACCATTCCCTCTAATGGGAAATTTCGCACCCGCTTTTCTCCTAATCTTGGGATTCGTCCGCCTAATTCCATGCAGTTTTATTATGTGGATTCTCAGGGGAATCGTACTCTTATTCCCTCCCGCAAAGCTGAAAATCTATCACCAGAAACTGTAGTGGTCAGTAATGTTTTTGTCATTGATCAAGAACTCCACTATTTCATTGATCGCTTAGATCGAATTGATACGTATAAAAATCCTGCGATCGACGAGGGCGAAAGGCAATAGTAATAAATTGATGGTGCCATTGACCCTAAAAAATCGTCCGCGATCGCAAATTTGCTTCGATGTCCTGACGAGTCCGCCAAACGGGTCGCAATTCCTTCCGCGCATACAAGGGTAACTGATCCCCAATATGCCCAGAACCCGGTTGTGTGGCATTGCCATAAACCGTGAGTACCCTTGCCTTAATCGGATCAGAAAACTCGATCGCGGCAATATAACTATCCCCAGCTACTGATTTAAACGTCGTCTCATCCATTGGTGCAAAATCAATCACCTGGAAACTGCCTAACTGACCAGACGCCCCACTTCCGGGTAAATCCACGTCCCCATACTGCAATCGCGCCTTCTCACCCCAAGGGATATCTAACCTGCCATACCC
>CAZNNK010001148.1:0-2204 GCA_964574085.1 uncultured Coleofasciculus sp. | reverse complement strand
TATTAGAGTCATCTCCCCTAACCGCTCGCCATATTGCCTCGGACGTAGGTATTTCCACCAATGGTTTACTGTTAACAGGTCAGGATATGGCAAAACTATCCGCCTCAGAGTTAACCGAAAAAGTTGATCAGGTGTCTATTTATGCCAGAGTTTCACCCCAGAACAAATTAGAAATTGTCCAAGCGCTGCAAAACCGGGGACAGATTGTGGCAATGACAGGGGATGGCGTCAACGATGCACCCGCCTTGAAAAAAGCTGAGATTGGCGTAGCCATGGGGTTGACGGGTACAGATGTGGCGAAAGAAGCCGCCGATATGGTGCTGTTGGATGATAACTTTGCCACGATTGTAGCAGCGACTCAAGAAGGACGAGTCATTTACGATAACGTCCGTAAGTTTATTAAATATACATTAACCGGGAATTGTGGTGAACTGTGGGTGATTATCTTAGCGCCATTCTTGGGGATGCCTTTACCGCTGTTTCCCTTACAAATTCTCTGGATTAATTTATTAGCGGATGGATTGTTGGCCTTGGCATTAGGCGTCGAACCAGCGGAGCCGAATATTATGTCTCGTCCACCTCATAATCCGCAAGAGAGTATCTTTAGTCGGGGAGTGGGTCGAGATATTGTTTGGATTGGGTTACTGCTGGGACTTGTGTTATTAGTCGTTGATTATCACTATTGGTTTACGGGTCAAGCCGCTTGGCAAACGATGGTATTTAGTATATTGACATTTTCCCGCATCGGTTTGGCTCAAAGCATGCGATCGGAGCGAGAGTCCATATTTCGTTTAAATTTACTCTCGAATAAGCCATTATTAGGCGCGGTGGTTTTAACCTTTCTATTACAACTGGCGGTGGTGTATGTTCCCTTCTTGCAGGATATTTTTAATACCACAGGGTTGTCACTGTATGATTTAGGCATCAGTCTCGCCATGAGTACGATTGTGATTTGGGCAATGGAATTGGATAAAGGGCTACGTCGATACAAAAAAGCTAAATTATGAATTCCCTGTTCCCTTACATTGGTTACCTATGCTGGGTAATCCGTAAATCGTAGGGGCGCACCGACGTGCGCCCGATTCAAACCGACGTGCGCCCGATTCAAACCGACGTGCGCCCGATTCAATCATAAAATCTCTCCCACAATTTTAAACCAAATTGGGCGAATGGAATTCGCAGCTACACAAACAAAGTCCGCCTTCGCGGACTGAAAACTTGTACTTTATCGGAAACCAACATAAGCCGATTTTTTTAATTAATCAGTCAGAAATTAATTCCCAAGTAGCCGCGATTACAATCGTCCTGAACGGGGTTAGCTCTAATCTAGAACATAGAACTCTTTAGACAGATGACAAATACGGCGGTGAACCGCTAAATCTTAAACAAGAACTATACGACTCATTTGCACGATAAGGAGAATAAAGCAGCATGAAATCAAAATCCTGCGATCGCCACCCCAATCGTTTTAGCCAGAAGCAACCGGAAAAGCAAACAGTCGCTCTTTACAGAGTGCTATCCCTGATTGGCACAGGGATTACCATTTTAGGTGTAACAGGCTGTTCTAACCCCTCCACAGTCTCTCCTGAGCAACAAACCACAGCTCAAGTGGTTGAAGATGACAATGATATCCGCGATCGCGCCCTAGAGCCAACCCCTGAAGATACCAACTTTGTCGTTGATGTAGTGAACAAGGTTGAACCCGCAGTCGTGCGAATTAATACCGAAAAAACCGTAGAACCCCAAATTCCCGATGCCTTTAATGACCCATTCTTCCGGCGTTTTTTTGGTGGAGCGATTCCCCAGCCTCAAGAACGCACCGTGCGCGGTATTGGTTCGGGTTTTGTGATTAGTGATAATGGAGAAATTCTTACCAATGCTCACGTCGTTAATCAAGCCGACACCGTAACCGTATCCTTTCCCGATGGTCGTACATTTGAAGGTGAAGTATTGGGCGAAGATCCTGTAACTGATATTGCTGTAGTCAAAGTATCCGCTGATGACTTGCCAACGGTGGAACTGGGTAATTCTCAAGAGTTACAACCCGGACAATGGGCGATCGCGATCGGCAATCCTTTGGGATTACAAGAAACCGTAACCGTCGGGGTAATTAGTGGGATTGATCGGTCTAGTAGCGAAGTTGGCGTTCCCGATAAGCGAATTGGCTTTATTCAAACCGACGCCGCTATTAACCCCGGTAACTC
>CAZNNK010001147.1:0-2206 GCA_964574085.1 uncultured Coleofasciculus sp. | reverse complement strand
CCTCTACCTCCGACCAACTCTTGCCCACCGTAGAAGCCGCACTCCAAGGGGGACTGACATTAGTTCAATATCGAGACAAAAATGCTGACGATTTAGTCAGACTCGCTCAAGCCCAGAAACTGCGCCAAATGTGCCACCATTACGGGGCATTATTGATTATGAACGATCGCGTGGATTTAGCGCTGGCGATTGATGCCGATGGTGTTCATTTAGGACAGCAGGATTTGCCAATCGCTGTCGCCCGCAAACTCCTGGGACCCCATCGAATTATTGGACGTTCTACCACAAATCCGGAGGAAATGCAACAGGCAATTACAGAAGGGGCAGATTATATTGGCGTTGGACCGGTCTATGAAACCCCCACCAAAGTGGACAAAGCAGCGGCGGGGTTAGAGTATGTACAGTATGCAGCGCAACAGGCATCGATTCCCTGGTTTGCGATCGGTGGCATTGATCCGAATAATATTCATGAGGTCTTAGGGGCGGGAGCGAAACGAGTCGCGATCGTGCGGGCAATTATGCAAGCGGAACAACCGACATTGGTGACCCAGTATTTTCTCTCTCAACTGACCCAAAACCAGAACCTGCGTCGTATTGAAGCTGGTACTCCTCAATCATGACCAACAGTAGCGATAAAATTACTCTACAAGTGAATGGTGAAACCCGTACCTGTGCGGCTGACACCAAATTGCCTCAGCTTTTAGAACAGCTTGACCTCAATCCGCGCTTAGTAGCGGTTGAGTACAATGGCGAGATTCTCCACCGCCAGTTTTGGTCAGATACTCAGATGCAGGAAGGGGATCAGTTGGAAGTTGTCACGATTGTTGGTGGCGGGTAGGGGAGCAGGGGAAGCTGGGGGAGATGAGGAAGTTAACTCAAAACTCTACCTTGCCTATTGCCTATTGCCTATTGCCTATTGCCTATTCCCCGTTCCCTGTTCCCTGTTCCCTGTTCCCTGTTCCCTGTTCCCTGACGAATGACGAATCGGTAATCTCGACTCTTAGGATGTTTTAGCGAATCAAAGAGAGCGATACAGTGGAAGAGTAGTCAGTAATCCCACCCAGCTTCTTAAGGTGAGTCGCCTTCCTTAGTTCAGACTGATGAGGGTAACGATACTGTGCATGGCGAATGTCAGCTGTGGGAAACTCACCAAAGTTGGGATAGTCCTAATTAACGTATGCGTAACCATCTTTTTGCCAAGATCAAACCCTTTTTAAAGTCTCTGCTTGTTGTTGGTCTCATTTTTACCTTAGTCCTGGGAAATGCCAGTGACGCCTTAGCCGCTCGTAGTGGCGGGAGAATTGGTGGCGGTTCCTTCCGCGCTCCCAGTCGGACCTATTCTCGCCCTGGTGGGGGGTATCGCGCTCCCGGTGGCGGTTATGGATATGGTGGGAGAGGAATTGGCTTTCCGTTTCTGTTACCCTTCTTCGGCTTCGGTGGCGTGGGGAGTCTGTTCGGAATTCTGATCTTCTTTGCGATCGCGAATTTCTTGGTGCAGTCTTTCCGACGTCTGGGTGAAGGAGGCGGAAATGATGTCCCGAACACGATCAATCCCAAGGTGTCCGTGGGACGCTTGCAAGTGGGTTTACTTGCCAGTGCGCGTGAGCTTCAGTATGAACTGGATGAGTTAGCTCAACAAGCGAATACCGATTCCCCCCAAGGACGAGCGCAAGTGCTGCAAGAGTCTACCTTAGCCTTACTCCGTCATCCCGAATACTGGGTCTATGGTGCAGCCCAATCCCAGCAAATTGCCTTAGACGCCGCCGAAGCCCGGTTTAATCAGCTCTCTCTTGCCGAACGTAGTAAATTTGCCGCAGAAACCCTCTCCAATTATCAGGGTCAACTGCGCCAAGGTAAAGCGGCTGAAGGGGATGGAGCCTTGGTGGAATCTCAAGACCCCGGTGAATACATTATCGTCACCCTTTTAGTCGGTGTGCAAGGGAAGCTGGAATTACCCAAGATCAATAATTCCGATGACTTGCGTCAAGCCTTGCGTCAGATGGGGGGTGTGTCAAGCGATCGCTTATTGGCAATTGAAGTCCTCTGGACACCTCAAGCCGAAGGCGATACGTTAACCTCAGATGATGTATTAGCCGAATATCCCGATCTGAAACTGGTTTAACTCACCCGCGATCGCACGCCAAAGATGTCGGGGCGGGTTTAGGGAATCTGTAGGGGCGGGTTTAGGGAATCTGTAGGGGCGGGT
>CAZNNK010001146.1:0-2215 GCA_964574085.1 uncultured Coleofasciculus sp. | reverse complement strand
TTTTGCCGCTCCCCCCTCACCCCCTAACCCCTTCACAATCCCCATCTTACCCCCCCCCCCCACGCTGGGGTGTGGGGCTGGGGGTGAGGGCTGTACATTAAACTGAACCACCAAACCCGCCTTTATTAATACGTCGTCGATTACGTAGAGACGTGCCATACTACGTCTGTTATCAGTCCAATGAAGCAAGTTACAGTTTATCTCAACCACGGAAAACACTGTACCGGAAACTCCGATAACGGCAGAACTACCACGGAGAACTACACCTTGTATCCGGGTGATATGTGTATTGTTGATCCCGCCCATTCAAACAAACACAAATACAGAGGTAGAATTGGCAGACTGGATGGCACTCAGCGCAAAGGAATTCCCCGACTTTGTTTCACGGACAAAAAAGGTGGGTATGGTTACATCAATCCCGTTGATCTCTCCCCTCTCCCCGCCAATTTACCCAATATAACCGCGATCAAATCAGCATCCCAAAAACCCCATCCCACTTTTTCAGTAGACTTACCGCCCAAAGTTCCCGGCGATAAAGATAGTCTCCAGCGTGCGATTTGTCTTCTGGGAAATCGCACCAAATCGGAACTCAAACAGAAACAACAAACCGAATTAAGAGAACTGATTGGAACCTATCCCAACGCCCAGGTAGCCGCTGACTGGAAGAAAGGGTTAAAGCAAGTGGTAAAACAGTCAGATTAAACCAGATAAGTAGTGGCGTGGCACAGCTAATTTGATGAATTAGATTCGGCTTGTAGTAAGGGCTTTAGCCCTAGATTTCGTTTGGTTTCCTTGTGTCAACCCAACCTACTGGTGTGGCACACCTTATTTGATGAATTAAGCATTAGCCGCGAAACCGTAGGGGCGCACGGCGTGCGCCCGATTTAATCGTAAAATCTATCCCACAATTTTAGCTGTGTCAGTCCCCTACAACACGTATTCAGCCAACCCTAATTCCGGGAGTTTGGAGGACTAAGGATCATTAGTTGATCGCCTCCGTCACTTTCATACATCATCACAACAGGTGGACTTAATGTGCGATCGCGTTTATCGGGTAAAGCTGGAAAGATGTAAAAATAACCGTCGCGATCAATGAGTAAGCGCCAGACTCTTGGGGTTTCGGGATTGCTGGTATCGGTGAGTTCTTTACCCAGAAGTCGTTGATATAAATCTTGATCGCCGATAATCCGGAAACCGGACGGATTGACCAAGGGATTGTCCAGTTTGCGTCCCAGGGACACGGTGTTGTCTGGAGCAACAACGGTGATAATCGGTAGGGTTGAGGTTTCGTTAACTGCATCTAACCAAGCATCGGTATCGGCTTGCCATTGGGCTAACCAAAATAGTGCCGTTAATGCCCATAAGACAATCACAATTTCGACAGTGAGAGAGCCTAAAAATTGCAGCGAATTAAACTGAGTTGAACTAAAGTTAACCAAGGATTGTATCCCTTGGGATAGCCATGCATTGGGGTGTTGTCTGGCGTAATTGAGGAGAGGCGATCGCACTCTTTTGGTTAGCGTGGTGAGACTTGCCATCACCGGATGTTTAATCAGCCAGAGGGTGAGGTGAATCGCCGTAGCCGTGAGAATAAGCGCGATCGCGGTTCGGATAATGGCGAAGGGAGAACCAAACAGGGCTTGGAATGCAGCGATAAGGAGAAGCCCTACGTCAGGCAAAACTTCAACAGGTTGATCGTCATCCCTTCTATTGGTCACCCTTTATTTTAATTGGTAATGCCCAATAAGTTAAGTAGGTTCGTAGTGAGAGCTTTAGCTCTCTCCAGCTATGCGTTAAAGCACTAAAGTGCTTACTACAAACAAAGTCCTATTTTAACCCGATCACGCCGCTACTGGACTGACCAAACTACAATTGTGCAATAGATTTGACCATTGAATCGGGCGCAAGTCTTTGCGCCCCTACGGTTTCGGGTCTCCCATTCTAATTCATCAAATAAGGTGTGCCACGCCACTACGCTTGTCCATCACGCCAGCCTCTTTAATTCTGCTGATTTTAGTCCACTGCATAATCAGTCATTTCACGCATGAAAGGAGGATGAAACCCTAGCACAATATCATGTTTTGGTACACCCAAATCAACTAATTCTGCCGCAATATCATGCTCCGTTGAATTGTAAAAAATCCAGATTTTCTCATTCCGAATATCCAGATGCATTAAACAATGATGCACCCAGCGCCTATGGTGCCAACCGAGA
>CAZNNK010001145.1:0-2215 GCA_964574085.1 uncultured Coleofasciculus sp. | reverse complement strand
GGTCATTGGTCATTGGTCATTGGTCATTGGTCATTGGTCATTGGTCATTGGTCATCTTTGTAGGTTGGGTTGAGGAACGAAACCCAACAAGCGCGGGTTAATGCACCCAAGCCCAAAAGTCCCAGCGCCGCGAGACTACTCGGTTCAGGAACAGGGACTGTGTTCAAACTCAGGGTGTTGATGGCGAAGGCGCGATCTGACTCAGACGTGCTATAAATGACGCGCTTGATGTTCGGTTTGTCGCTGAGTATACCAACAAACGCGGCTGAATTATCCAACTCTAGCGAGGATGTTCCAGGTACTGAGAAACTGCCGAGTAAGGTATCTTCGGAATCAAAGGCAGTGACAAATGCCGTGAAGGAAAACGTATCGTCTACAGCAATCTGAGTTCCAGCGCCTTTGACAGGGGTATCAAAGGTAATGGTTAATGGACCTGGATTGCCAGGAGATGGAAAAGAAGCCGGATTAAAGCCTGTAAACAGGATAAAATCGCCGGGAGCAAAATTGGTGGGGATGCCCTGGGGTGGGGGCAAGGTTTGAAACACGAATGGCGGCGTCATGCCCGGTGCAGGCGGTGGGATTTGCACCTTTAGCCCTAAGTCCTGTTCCGAGGTGGCGTCAAAGGAACTTGGTAAGACAGCCGCAGGAAAGATTCTGCCTAAACTCGACCATTCAACAGAGTCATTCCCGTTTAAAGCTGTGCGTTGATTGACTAAGGTGATGGCTTGAACTGGTGCAGGTAGGGTGGTAAGGATTGTCGTCAATACGACTCCGGCAGTCGTGAAGCCGTTGACGGAAAAACCTAGGGATTGAATGTTCATTTTGCTTACGATGATGCGTGGAAATGGCAGCGTAACGAAACCGAAAATTGTGTTGGCGTTACGATTGAGACGGAACGTGCTTTTTTGAGGGGCTATGGCAAAATTATATCACTTGTGCCGTCAATAAAACCTGCTGAGAGTCTACACAAATCTTATGATTGGAACACGACTACGGGGGCGCTATGAAATTATCCAACCGTTGGGACGTGGGGGGTTTGGCGAAACCTACCTGGCACGCGATCGCGATTTACCTGGATATCCTTATTGTGTGGTTAAGCAACTGAAGCCGCAGGTGGCAAATCCATCTGTGTTAGAGGCGTCTCGCCGCCTATTTGATACCGAGGCACGGGTTCTGTATCAATTGGGGAATCATGACCAAATTCCCCAGCTTTTAGCCCATTTTGAAGATAATCAGCAATTTTATTTAGTTCAAGAACATATTGAAGGGGATGATTTACGTCATCAGTTAGCGGCTGGACGCCGATTAGATGAGATGCAGACGATTCAGTTAGTCTGGGATATCTTAGAAATTTTAAACATTGTTCATCAACATCAGGTGATTCATCGGGATATTAAACCCTCTAATTTAATTCGACGGGCAGCGGATGGCAAGATTATTTTAATTGACTTTGGCACGGTTAAACAGGTGAGTACGGCAACAAGTTCCCCAACAGAGGTGACAATTGCTATTGGTACGCCCGGTTATATGCCTCCGGAACAATGTGCGGGAAAACCGCGTTTTAGTAGCGATATTCATGCGGTGGGAATGTTGGGGATTCAAGCCTTAACTGGCGTATTACCTCATCATTTGCCAACTGATCCGAAAACGGGTGAGATACTGTGGCGAGATCAGGTAGCCGAAGCTTCATTGTTTCATAACATTTTAGCGAAAATGGTGTGTCAGGACATCTGCGATCGCTATGACAATGTGAGAGAGGTGTTAGACGCGATCGCCGCTTTACCATCTAGTGCGACAATCCCCTTACCGAGTCATCCTTTACCTCGTTCCATGAGAACTGTAAACAGTTTACCGTCTCAGCTTCAAACTCAGCGCACCCTAGCCGCGATCGCGTTTACGGATGGTGTGGGGTTTAGTGCCAGAATGTCGGCGGATGAAGAACATACTCTAGATTTAATTCACCGGGATTTAGAGTTAATGCGGCGATTATGTCAGCAGTTTTCTGGACAGACGATTAAGTCTACTGGGGATGGCTTATTAATGTATTTTCCCAGTGCGGTTCTGGCGGTGGATTGTGCGATTGAAATTCAGAAATCCCTGGCTCAAGCTGCCCAAACTTTATCGGAAAATGACATTATTTTACATCGGATTGGTATTCACCTAGGCGATGTCTTTGTCAGTGAAGGCGATGTCATGGGCAATGGCGTGAATATTG
>CAZNNK010001144.1:0-2218 GCA_964574085.1 uncultured Coleofasciculus sp. | reverse complement strand
GTGACGTACCCAGCGCTGCCCTTACGGGACAGCGTGGGCTTCTGATGCCTTGAATAAGGCGGTCAAAACTTCCTTCAAGGTACTATTAGTAGTGGAAGAAACCACTACAGGATTCCCTTTACGGCGTTTTAGGGTAGGGAACACGTCCAGCCCTACACGTTTTAGGTTGATAGCAGCATTAATGTCTCTATCAACCCAGATTTGCAACTGTTCATCCCAATACTCTCGAATCGAACAATCTGTGAATACAAACTCGTCTCGATAGCAGAGGATTTGGGAAGTATAAGCAGGATTCTTTTCAACGACCACAGCCCCAGCTTTTGCAGCTATGTAACTTAGCGTGGAAAAGAATTGTCCGAATGCAGCATCCAGCCAGGATTTGTTCAGTCCTGACTTTGCGGATTGCCCGTTGGGAAGGTATTTCCCGTCATCATCTTGTTTAGGTGCATTACGCTTGGTCAATCCTTTGAGGTTTAAGTCCTCACAGAAAAACACCTTCTTCCCGGTTCGCACCAATTTGTACGCACTCTTGTACTGGAAATCTTGACGACTCCTAGCAATGCGCTGATGAAACCTTGCTTCTCTTTTGGCTAGTTTACGGCGACGGCGAGACCCTTTATTTTTAGCGTTTCGCTTGGTCTGCAACTTCCCTAGCTTGTCGAGGTTTTTCCTCAGGGGCTTAAGAGAGGGGATGCTTTCACCTTCAGAGGTGGCAATATACACATCTTCGTTCAGGACAGCATCTAGTCCCATCGAATTGTCCCAAGTCGGGATTGTCTTATCTGGGGTAAAGTCTGGAACGGATGGGTCGTCTAAAATGAATGACACATACCAGCCGTCAGATTTGTTCGTAACACTGACCTGCTTGAGGTTAAAACCATCTGGTATCGGGCGATGAGTTCTCACCTTGACTAACCCAATCTTGGGAAGCCTTAGGTAGAGCCAACGACCGTTGACCGTGCAGAACTTCAACCACTCATTCTTTGCCCCATCAAAGACCATCGTGCGATAACGAGACTCGCTCTTAAACCGAGGCTTGCCAGAGCGTTTCCCATCCTTGTCCCCCTTGATGTATCGCTCGAATGCCTTGTCAACTCGCTTGCAGACATCCTGCAAGATAGTCGAATAGATATCACTGAAGTCTAAGAGTTCTCCTGACCATCTCACCAGTACCAAGTCTTCCTTGATGCTAGGTAGTTGATTCTTCTGGTTGTAGTAGTTGGGACGTTCCTTGAGTTCGGGCAAGTGACAAATCAGGGGACAGGAATTAACCGGACATCGGTTCTGCTCCCACCAATCCAGTCGTTCACCCAGCATCCGGTTGTACCAATAGCGACAAACCCTCAATCCATTGTTGAGGAAGATCTTTTGCTTGTCACTGGGATACAGGCGGTATTGGTAGGCTGTTTTCATGTCTTATATTGTACCGCACTATGGTTAAAAAGAAACGCTACAGGTCTAGTTCTCGCTCCGTCTCAGACCTTAAAGCACATTTAGTGCTGACGACCAAGTATCGAGCGAAGTGCATTAATGCTGCACTACTAGAACAGCTCGAAACCAGCATTAGGGGGCTGTGCGAAAAATGGGGAGTAACAGTGATTGAATTCAACGGAGAGGATGACCATGTTCATCTGCTGTTTTCTTATTACCCACAGATGCAACTTTCTAAGTTCATCAATAACTTGAAGACTGTTACTAGTGGTAAGGTTAACAAGGAGTTTTCTGAGCATCTGGCTCAGTTCTTTTGGAAAAAGGATGACGATAGCAAAAGGGAATTCTGGAATGACTCCTATGCTATTGAGTCTGTGGGTGGAGCGAATATCGAGGTTCTGGAACGATATATTCGCGGACAGAATGCACCTACTCGTTAATCACTCTCGGTATCGAACCCCAGTGATTAACCGCCTATCCATCCCAGCGCCGCCTTTCAGGACGGCGTGGGGCTTCCGGCGTTTTTGCTAAATTCCCACCGCTAAATTTCCATCATGACCATTCAGGCTGAACTCACTCGCATCATTGAACTCTTTCAACTACCCTTTATGCAGCGAGCACTCATCGGTGGAGTGTTAACGGGATTGATGGGCGGACTGATGGGGAGTTTCACAATTCTCAGGCAGCTATCATTTTTTAGTGACGCGCTGGGACATTCAGCCTTGCTAGGCATCGGTATTGGATTACTGTTAGGGTTTGATCCTTCATGGGTGCTGCTGCCGATTGC
>CAZNNK010001143.1:0-2219 GCA_964574085.1 uncultured Coleofasciculus sp. | reverse complement strand
CCAAAATCAGCGCATGGATGGGGCAATTGCGATTACCCAGATGGACTCCCAGCCCATCGCTCGCTGTAAAATCCTACGGGATCTAGAAGTCGGCGAACAGGTGGTTGTCGGTGTGGAAGGAATTCGCACCGTTCACAAGCCAAAAACCCGTGAACAGCGTGGAAGTGAAGAATTTAGCTTCATGGGCGCGGGTGTTTCGAGTGAACGCCGAGTGGAATTAATTGTCGAGCAAATTGCTTGGGAATTGCGCCAAATTCGCGATCAGGGAGGCAAAGTGATTGTCACCGCCGGTCCAGTGGTGATTCACACCGGGGGTTCTCAACATCTCGCCCGTCTGATTCGCGAAGGATATGTGCAGGCGCTGTTGGGCGGTAATGCGATCGCGGTTCATGATATTGAGCAATCCCTGATGGGAACCTCTTTGGGTGTGGATATGAAACGGGGTGTCCCGGTGCGGGGTGGACACCGCCACCATCTCAAGGCGATTAATACCATCCGTCGTTATGGCAGCATTGCTGGGGCTGTAGAGAAAGGGGTATTGACAAAAGGGATTATGTATGAATGCGTAAAACACAATGTTCCCTTTTCCCTCGCGGGTTCCATTCGCGATGATGGACCTCTACCGGATACCCAGATGGATTTAATTAAAGCCCAAGCCGACTATGCCAAACTGCTGGAAGGGGCGGACATGATTTTGATGCTATCCACGATGCTGCACTCTATTGGGGTAGGAAATATGACACCAGCCGGGGTGAAAATGGTGTGTGTGGATATTAATCCAGCCGTTGTTACTAAGTTAAGCGATCGCGGTTCCTTGGAATCTGTGGGTGTGGTTACCGATGTGGGCTTATTCCTGAGTTTGTTGGTACAGCAGTTGGATAAGTTGACCAGTCCTTATCAACAATCAGCATAACCGTTAACTTGACCATTGAATCGGGCGCAAAGCTTTGCGCCCCTACAGTTTCCGGGCGTAGGATTAATTCATCAAATAAGGTGTGCCACGCCACTAGTTTAAGTTGACTAAACTCAGGTTAGCCCGCGAAGGCGGGCTTTGTTTGTGTAGCAGCGACTTCCTCCTCGCCATAGCTTCATCAGTTTCAGGCATCAATGGTAAAGAAATCAAACACTATTGAGAAAATAGCTTTCCGGAAACTTTTCTGTAATCATCATTACAGGTTTACCATTAGTACATACCCGATAGGTACGGGAGAGTAGCTTGTCACTCGCCTCAATATTAAAATACTCCGCTAAACCCTGAGCCGATTCTTTAGCCGAATCTAAAATTTCTTTGAAGGTTTCCACCTTTTGCTCTAACCAAATCTTACCAATTGGGGTTTTGGTTTTAAACAATTCATGTCTAAAATGATCATCAAGGCGTTCGGGAACCAGGATTGATTCCGCGTAAATATAGTTTTTGCGACTAATCCGCCCTTGCAGTAAAATGCGTCTATCAATCACGTCCGTCCCCTCCGCTAATTCCATAGCCGGCAGTGATTTGGGAATGGGGATAAGATTTTGGGAGAGTTTGACAACCTGGATCTGTTCAAATAGATAGGCTTCCAGTATATCAGTTAACGTGCCATCGGTGGTGAGTAAAATTCGCTGAAACGTACTCAATGTAGCGGGATTGATATGATGGCGCTCTAGAGATTGTTGTAAATCGTCTCGCATTAGGTGTTCGTTCGCTATCAGTCGGTTCATGGTGTCTTACGTTCTATTTTCCCTATCCACTTGATTGAATGAAAAACGCTCAAACCAAGGTAGCGTAAACAGTTTGCATTTTCTGAATCCGTAAATTTACATTTATTTACAACTAAAAATAATGTAGCACTTTTACAACAATTTGACCACATAAGCCTAATTACAGCATACTTCTACATTCCAAGCAAGATCCCCGACTTCTTGGAGAAGTCGGGGATCTGTGTAGTGGCGTGGCACAGAATTGTAGGGACGCACTTCACCTTAAGTTGACGCGGATGACCGACGTGCGCCCAATTTAACTGCACCCAATCTCTATGCACCAACAACCACACCACCATTCGGATGTAGCACTTGACCCGCCATAGATTGAGGGGGAATTTGATCCGGTGTAATTGTCATGTTATTATGGCGCTCCTGTTCGTAGTCGGCACTTTAGTGCCTCAAAGGGTAAATTTTATCGTTCAGTTATCGGTGAGATAGGGCGGGTTTTGCTGTTCAGTTATCGGTGAGATAGGGCG
>CAZNNK010001142.1:0-2221 GCA_964574085.1 uncultured Coleofasciculus sp. | reverse complement strand
GCGCTTTAGCGCCAAAAAATTCGGTGTTATCGTTGTCCAAATCTTGAGCTAGAATTCATAATAGAAACAACTAGACCCTGATTTTTGCCGTCTCCATGAGTTAACAGAGATGGCGAACGATTATTGCTTGGGGTAAGACTCTATCGTGATTAAGAGTAACCCGCCCTGGGCAAGTCAATAGGGACTGAAACTCGGTCATGGCAAATTACACGGAATGGAACCAAGCGTTAATATCTTACTTTCTCAAAGGAGTGCCACGGGGAAGCAAGATTTATCTGAGCGTTGACGATGATGTACTTGCTCGAATGGGTCAAGGCTTTTTTTTAACCCTTTCTGGCTCGGATAATTGGAGTGATGACTTTCAGGAGGCGATCAGAAAAGCTGTTATTGTTGACAAACAGGTTAACCTGAATCGCATCCACGGACGAGATGAAAACGATAGTCCTAATTGTGTGGCTTTTCTCGGAGCCTGCGTTTTAGCCGCCTACCGCATGGCGAATGAAGAAACAATCTCTCAATTGAACTACTTTAAGCGATTGCGAGAAATTTTGCATCTTTCGGGTTCTCTGCGTCCCCAGGGTATGAAATCGGGTAAAGAGGCAGAAGAACCCCTGTGGAAAGCTTGGAATTATTGGCTATGGGAGCAGGGATTTCAGCCTTCTGCTTACCCAGGAAGGGGTCCACAAAAATATATTAACTATCCGATTTCTCAATGTTTACTGCGACAGGCTGATAAAGACAAGTTACAAGTTTTATTTGCCACCAAACAATGGACGGTTCCGTGGGATGCTCAGACATTGTTGACTCAGATTCGTCGTGAACCCCTTTCCCATCATTTACAGGAATTGGTGATGGAAAATAAACAACGAACGGAAATCGTTGCTGAAGTTATTCATGAGGTATATCAGCAGTGGCAAGTTCAAGGGTGTCCCGCAACACCGAATAAGGTTGGTCGTACCTGGAGTCCCAATCTTTTTGCTGGATTATATCGCACCGAAGACCCTTTATTTGGTCAAGTTGACTATTATCTTTATCCTAAACAACAACGAGGGCGACAATTAGAATCGGTACAGGTTGAGTATGAAAACAGGACTCAAACTTTAAGTGAGGAGCGTCCCGGATGGTACTTACCTATCGGTAATCCGCTAGGGGGAGAAGACTTAGAACAGGGACTCAGATGTTCAGTGGTTTCTCCGCCTGAACTGGATCAACTTATTCTTCCAGCTCGTGATTTTTGGCTACTCATTCCTGATGCCGAAAATCCCGACTCCGGCGTTTATGCGTCTTGGGGAACGCCAGCATTGGGTACACCTTTTATTTTACTTTGTAAGCAGGAACTGTTGGACGATATTCAGCGTTTGCGGGATGAGCGTTTGTTGGAATGGAGTGGTAAACCTGAACCGATTGCGGAGGAGTCAAATTGGGTAGAACTGACTCAATGTTTGGTTACATCCCAAGCCTATGATGGAGTGTTTATTGATAACCAAACCCTCAAAGATGCGTTGCAGCCAACCGTTCGGTTATCTATCAACTTCTCTGGTGGTTTGCGGGTTCCCAATCAACGCGGATGGTTAGCGGGACATCCACCTCAAGTGACGGTTTTTGGCTTTGCTCCAAGGGTTGAACTTGAGGTGAGCAACTTGTTGAATGAGCAAGTCATCGTGACGCGATCGCAGAAAACGAACCAACCCCTATCCTTGGCGTTACCGGGAACGGGATTGTATTTAGTTAGAGCGACTTATGGGAAGGAGTCAGCAGAGCGATTGGTGAGAATTTTGGACTGGAACAGTCTGGAACTTTCCCAACCCGAACGTCGGGAATTTATGAATATTGGAGATGAATACTCCGTATGTGGCAGTATAATTCTGCCCATTCCTTAATTAATCTAAACGCTAAAAAGGCTATGACAAATGTTAAACGATGGTATGCTGGTTTCAGGTACAGAGGCAATGTTAAACAACTGGTGGATAAAATTTCAGAAAAGGTTTTAGAGCATGATTTGAGTGAGTTTGTGCCACTGGTGCGAATTGAAAAAGGAGCTAAACCTAAGGGCTTCTATTTCTTTATCGCGGTAGAAACGGCTCAACCGGGGGATTTACCTGAATCGGTGCAGTCTTATTTAATGCCACTACCGTTCTTTAAATCTCCGATTAAAGGTAAACTCAGTTTCAGCTATGACGAAATTAAGCCGATGGTTGGTGCGGCTCATGATGTTCATGAT
>CAZNNK010001141.1:0-2221 GCA_964574085.1 uncultured Coleofasciculus sp. | reverse complement strand
GTTAACTCCAAGATTTCCTGGACGCAGGTGGAAACCGGTTCAGCGATTACCTGGAAGTATCCCAGTTGTGTTCTGGTCGGGGATAACTCCGTCGGTGAGTTTTACTCCGTGGCGTTAACCAATAACATGCAGCAAGCCGACACGGGAACCAAAATGGTGCATATCGGCAAAAACACCCGTAGCACAATTATTTCTAAAGGGATTTCCGCTGGCAATTCTCAGAATAGCTATCGGGGGTTAGTGAAAGTTAGTCCGAAAGCCAAAGGATCGCGGAATTATTCCCAGTGCGATTCCATGTTAATTGGGGATACCGCTGAAGCGAATACCTTCCCTTATATTCAAGTCGAAAACAATACGGCGAAGGTGGAACACGAAGCCTCAACCTCGAAAATTGGCGAGGATCAGCTTTTCTACTTTACCCAACGGGGCATCTCCGAAGAAGATGCGGTTTCCATGATTGTTAGTGGGTTCTGTCAGGATGTTTTTAACGAACTGCCGATGGAATTTGCCGCTGAAGCCGATAAACTATTGAGTCTGAAATTAGAAGGAACTGTAGGTTAGGTGTGAGAACTGTAGAGACGTGCCATGGTGCGTCTTTCCGGGGCGGGTTTTACCACTATCGTTTCCTTAAACCCATAAGTTACTAAACCCGCCCCAACCAAAATTGTAGAGACGTACCATGCTACGTCTGGAACCTCCCATCCCATTGTCTCCCTTATCCCAAATAATCATCTATCTGAATTGGTGAACACTTGTAATGATTAGAGAAAATAGCGACGTAATTTTATCCGTCCGCAATTTGACGGCAAATGTTGAAGGACAGGAAATTCTTAAAGGCTTAAACCTAGAGGTGAAGGCAGGAGAAATTCACGCCATCATGGGGCAAAATGGCTCCGGTAAAAGCACCTTTTCTAAGCTTTTAGCCGGACATCCCGCCTATGAAGTTACCGGGGGTGAGATCACCTTTCTGGGACAAAATCTGCTGGAACTCGAACCCGAAGAACGGGCATTAGCTGGCATATTTCTAGCGTTTCAGTATCCCTTAGAAATTCCCGGGGTGAGTAATTTAGACTTCTTGCGCGTCGCTTATAATTCCCGCCGTAAGCATCAGGGATTAGAGGAAATTGATACGTTTGATTTTGAAGACTTAATCGAGGAAAAGCTGGAAATTGTCAAGATGAATCCCAGCTTCCTCGAACGTAGTTTAAATGAAGGCTTCTCTGGTGGTGAGAAGAAGCGAAATGAGATTCTGCAAATGGCGCTGTTAGAACCCAAACTGGCGATTCTGGATGAGACGGATTCCGGTTTGGATATTGACGCGCTGAAGATTGTCGCCAATGGGGTGAATCAATTGGCAACTCCAGATAATGCCATGATTTTGATTACCCACTACCAACGGATGCTCAATTATATTGAACCCGATTATGTTCATGTCATGGCGGGAGGACGCATCCTCAAAACCGGGGGTAAGGAATTGGCATTAGAATTAGAATCCCGTGGTTATGACTGGGTAATAGAAGAAGCGGCGGCTGAGGTGATTGCCTAATGAGTATACAACTGTCTGCGAAACCGGAACTTTCCTATTTAAAGGCGCTATTAGACCAATGTCGCCAAGATGAACCCATCGTCGGGGGAGAATTAAATGCCACTATCGGGCAACTACGGGATCAAGCGGCGGCGATTGTGGAAGAATTGGCGATTCCTAGCCGTCGGGATGAAGAATGGCGGTTTACAGATTTGTCGCCGTTATTGGCGGTGAATTTTCAAGGAGTTGAGGCGTTTTTTGAACAATTCCTGCAACATTTAGACTTAACCTCCCTCAACCTACCCGAAACCCCAGATAGTCAGTTAGTCTTTGTCAATGGGGTGTATGCGCCGGATTTATCGTCGGTGAGTGGATTACCTGAAGGCGTATATGTGGGGAATTTGGCGGGTTTACCTGCGGCGTATGAAGGGAAAATCCCCAACTATTTAGGTAAGCAACAGGGCGCGTCTGATGTTTTCGCCGCCCTGAATACATCGGGACTTACGGATGCGGCGGTGGTGTGGATACCCAAAAATAGAATAGTGGAGACACCGATTCATCTGCTGTTTATTTCCACCACTGACGACGTACCTGTAATATGCCAACCGCGCTGTCTCGTTATCGCGGAAGCGGGTTCGGTGGTGAATCTGATTGAACATTATGCGGCGAATGTGGAAGGATGTCCCGATATTCCGG
>CAZNNK010001140.1:0-2222 GCA_964574085.1 uncultured Coleofasciculus sp. | reverse complement strand
AGGTGTGATAGAGATGTAGTCCTTGCGCGGCTCGGAACTCGACCACCGTTCGCTTGCAAGCGTCCTCCAAAAGAATAGCGCAAGATGCCTATTGGTATTATTCGGTTAGAACTCTAACCATAAACCGCTCTAACCAAGCGGACTAACAAAATATACTGCCTGTGGAAGACGGGCGGCTGCCTGTTGACGCTGAGTAAGACCATCACCGGATTCAGTTCCGGACTTTCTAACTTCGGAAAGTACCCAACGTGGCATCGGCGGGTGAAACGGGAAATCCCGAAGACGAATAAGACCGTCCTTGATGCCAGCTAAGGTTGGGAAGCCCCAACTTCAGCGGATCTTGTTGGGGTACTTCACTCAACCTCTTTGCAAGCGGCGAGAAATCCCTAGAATTGGAGTGGCTTGCATTTTAGCAGGGACTATTATACTGAGCAATCAAGGGAGGTTGAGAATGGATATGGATATTGTTGCAGTTATTGAAAAGGGCGGAATCGCTATATGGCCCCTGTTAGGGCTTTCGATCCTGGCAGTTGGTACAATTTTTGAACGACTCTGGTTTTGGGCGGGAATCCTATTGAAACAACAGGAAATCGTCAATCGGGTGTTGGATGCAGCCGCTCAAAACTGGCAGGTGGCTAGAGAAATCGCGATGAAATCACGGCGACAACCCGTGGGACGATATTTATATGCTCCCTTACGCCTGATTAGCCCCGAACCGGAATTATTCCGCTTGGCTTTAGAGGGGGCGGCTGATGACGAGTTAGCGGCGATGCGGCGCGGCGATAAGCTATTAGAAGCGGTGATTGCCCTGTCACCGCTGTTGGGGTTACTGGGAACGGTACTTGGTTTAATTAACTCCTTAGGCTCTATCACCATTGATCAACTGGGTACAGCCTCTACCGCTGGGGTAACCTTGGGAATCGGTGAAGCGCTGATTAGTACGGCGACGGGACTGATTATTGCGATTACCAGTTTGGCATTTTATCGACTGTTTCAAGCCTTTTGGTTTAACCAAGTCAAAATATTCCGCAAAGCGGGGACAGAGTTGGAATTACTGTATCGCCAAGATTGGTTACAGGCTGAGGATAGTGAGCAAGTGCTGAACGACACTCTCCCAGAGAATAACGTTAATCTGTACCCAGAGAGTTTTGAGGTTCCCAAACGCGATCGCACTCCACCCCCAAAACCTCGAACCCATCAGAAGCAAGATGATCAGGTTAACCCAGACAATGCTCAAATTCCGGAAAGCGATCGCACGGCTGTCCCCAACCCCCCAGGAAAGCCAGAAAATTAGAACTCTGATTGTCTTGATATCCTGAGTGCAGCTTGGCAGTCAATGCCCATTTCTCACAGACACCAAAGCAGACATCATAAACCCGTATAGTTTGCCCGATTTTGACCTTTAAACAATGACAACACTACGCCAGTCACCCCAGCAGCCAACCAAAAAACAACGCGCCGCTTTTGTCCCCCCATTACCCCGCCCCTTAAACTTGCGGATGGATTCCCCCACGGAAGAAGTTCGGATCGAGATCGTACCGCTAATTGATGTTATTTTCTGTATCTTGACCTTCTTTATCCTGGCAGCCGTGGGGCTATCGCGCCAACAAGCCATTAATGTGGATTTACCCAAAGCCAGTACCGGAACCGCCCAGGGACGACAAATTCTGATGATCAGTCTAAATGAATTGGGGCAAGTGTATGTGGAAAAAGAGGAGATGATCACTCAAGAGAAGTTTATTCAACAACTCCAAGCTTACAAGCAACAAAACCCCAGTGGCGTGTTTGTCCTCTACGCTTCCCCCAACGCCATGTATAACGAAGTTGTGCAAGTCTTAGATTTGCTGCGGGAAGTCGGGGGCGATCGCGTAGCGCTAGCTAATTCTCCGGGAAAATCGCCGCAGTTTCCGGGAACGAATCCCCTGTCTCCGCCAACTGGAGTACCCGAATTTAACCCCAATCCTGGACAAATGCCTGTTAATCCCGATGGCACATTTAACCCCAATTTGCCGCCACAATTTCCAGGGGTTCCAGGTCAATCTCAATTTGGATTTCCCCAACCAAATCCAGGTAGTCTATCACCGTCTCCAGGACAATCCCAAATCAATCCCGGTGGTTCGGTGCCACCCAATTCTGGTACACCCACTTCACCGCAGCCGCAAGGGGAAGCTGGGGAAGCTGGGGAAGCTGGGGAAGCTGGGGAAGCTGGGGAAGCCATGTAG
>CAZNNK010001139.1:0-2225 GCA_964574085.1 uncultured Coleofasciculus sp. | reverse complement strand
ATCCAGAACCTATTGCTGCTTTTGTCAAATTAATTCAAGATTATGATAATCTAGAAAAAAAATTAAACCAAATGTTTATGGTTTAGAGTTGGTTAAAAATGATTCAAATAAATTATTCGTAGACATTGGAGCAGCTTTTCATTGTTTAAATAGGTTAAAAAACAATCAAAATATGGTAGAAGTTGTCCCTATTTTTAAGAATTACTTATCTGATGAAAATTACAAAAATAATTTTTACCAATTCCGTAGTTACTACCAAATTATCTGGCACTACGCCCAAACTCTCCACTACCCCATCTTTTATCAAGCATGGCATCAACCAGAAGCAAAAGAGAATGAACAATCGCCAATAGAAACCACAACCACAGCCAACACCTTCACCCTCAAAGAATTACCCCAACGCCTACACACCGCCCTAGAAACCAAAACCCAGATAGGCGAAATTCAAGACTTGCCTCGACTCATTTCCATCGACGCCAACAAATTCATCGATCGCGAAAACCCTTCTGCCAAAATCTACAACGAAATGCGACGCCACGGATTCCCCAAAAGCAGCGATGGCACACCCCAAACCCTGACACAATTACAAGCCTATTGGGATGAACAGTTAATCGAAAGCGATAAACCCATCATTTGGCTATTCTACAACAGCACTCCCCAACCCGACGCAGAACCCCCAACCGAAGATTTTAGCCCCACATTTCTAGCCGACTTAAGCAAATTTGATGGGGCAATTACTGTCATCACCCATCAACCCAATAGTCCCTGACAATCATTCTCCCCCAATCAACCCAATTTAGTTGCAGATATTGTGGCGTGGATTTGTCAGTTGTCGTTTTAGGCTGAGGAATAGTTAGGATTTTTTGGCGCGATAAAAGGGTTTTTTGACGACAACGGCGGGATAGGTTTTACCGCGAATATCTACCTCTAAAGGTTGACCTGTCTTGGCGAGAGATGAGGGACAATAGGCAAGCGCGATCGCTTTCCCTAGTGTGGGTGAATAGGTTCCACTTGTCACCTCTCCCACGACTTTGCCATCGGATACCACTGAATAACCGTGACGGGCTATACGCCGCCCCTGCATTTCAATCCCCACTAATCGACGTTCCACACCCTTAGCTTTCTGGGCTTCTAATACAGAACGTCCGATAAAATCGCCTTTGCGATCCAAATGAACCAGCCAACTTAAACCCGCTTCTAGGGGAGTTGTCGTATCATCAATATCTTGTCCATACAGTGCCAACGCTGCTTCTAATCGCAATGTATCTCTTGCACCCAAGCCACAGGGAGTCACTCCAGCTTGAGACAGACGACGCCACAGTTCTACCCCAACCTCCGGTTTAACCATCACCTCAAACCCATCTTCTCCGGTGTATCCGGTTCTAGCGATAAATCCGGGTTGATCAAGAACCGTTGCGTTGAGATGTTCAAAGGATTTCAGTGAGGTTAAGTCATCCTGGACAAAGGGTTGCAGATACGTCTCAGCTTGGGGTCCTTGTAGCGCGATCAAAACGTTTTCCTGGGAAAGATCGAGTAACTTTACCGCTGTGTTTTCCAGTTGTGCTAACAACCACTCTTTATCTTTCTGACAGGTTGCTGCATTGACTATGATCATCGCCTGGGGTACGCCCGTTGTATCCTCCCCTTGATGGTAAACAATCACATCATCAATGATGCCCCCTTGAGGATTCAGCAATACCGTGTATTGGGCTTGACCCGGTTGTAATCGACTCAAATCTGAGGGAACTAATCGCTGTAACGCTTGCCATAATTGCTTCCCGGTAAAGGCAAATTTCCCCATGTGGGAGATATCAAACATTCCCGCATCGGTGCGTACTGCTTCGTGTTCTTGTCCGATACTGCCGTATTGGACAGGCATTTCCCAACCCGAAAAGCCAGTGAAGCGGGCATTTTGTTCAACCGCGAGGTCAAACAGGGGAGTTCTTGCCAGAGAAGGTTTTGACTTAGCCACAGATCCTTTCAAGTCACAATGTCTTTCATATTCTACCGACTTGTCTGACATTAACCTCTGATCTGGTAAATTTGGCGTTCAGACATTCCGATACGCCTTCCTAGCTCAGAACGGGTCAGTGCTGCCGCTTCTGTGAGGAGTCTTAGTTCCGATTTTCCTTCGTTAAGATCACTCATCATCCGCAGATTGAGATTTAGGTATAGTTAGTAAAAGTATAGTCAAATATAGACAGACTTCATTTCATTGCAGAAAT
>CAZNNK010001138.1:0-2228 GCA_964574085.1 uncultured Coleofasciculus sp. | reverse complement strand
ACACAGTTGCTGTACGATTTGAACTTGGAACAAATGTTCGAGTTGTTCACCCCGCAATGCTCCTTGCTGTTTCAGATACAATCCCAGAGGTTGATCGGCTGGACACAACTGAGCTAGTTTCGTGACAACACGGTTACTTACCCACTCGTATTGCTGGATCAGCGAGAGTAACCCTTCATCGTTCAATTGGTTAGCGGCGGTGATAACATTCCCATTCTTCACCCAAAGATAATAAGACGAGGCAGCTCCTGATTCGGAGCGCGATCGCAGCATCAGTACGCCGCTTTTGTTTCCCTGATCAATAAATCGAAAAATTTCCGGCAGAGAAAAATCAGAAAGAAATCCTGTAATGGACATGGCTGGTGAATTGAACCCCTACAACTATTGTCTCGATTAACCGTTGAACTCCATCGCGATCGCCAGATCCGGTCAGGTCACGATTTATAATGAGTGGGTGTTGTTGTTGGCGATCTTGCTCTGTGACCCAAACTCCCCTTCCTAATTCCCGCTCCTCTACCGATGTGGTAAATGCACAACCGGATGCCTTAGGGCGTTTTGGCAAATTTGGCGGCAAGTATGTGCCGGAAACCTTAATGCCAGCGCTGTTCGAGTTAGAGCAGTCGTTTAAACAGTACCGCAACCAGCCAGATTTTCAGCAGGAATTACAACAGTTATTACACGATTACGTCGGGCGTCCTAGTCCTTTATACTTTGCTGAACGGTTAACCGCCCACTATGCCCGACCCGATGGCGGTGGAGCGCAAATTTATTTGAAACGGGAAGACTTAAATCATACCGGCGCTCACAAGATCAATAATGCCTTAGCTCAGGTCTTATTAGCCAAGCGCATGGGCAAGAAGCGGATTATAGCAGAAACCGGGGCAGGTCAACATGGTGTGGCAACGGCAACGGTTTGTGCGCGATTCGGTTTGGAATGCATTATCTATATGGGTGTTCAGGATATGGAACGCCAAGCCCTGAATGTGTTTCGCATGCGGCTGATGGGGGCAAAGGTGCAACCCGTGGAAGCGGGAACGGGGACGCTCAAAGATGCCACCTCGGAAGCGATTCGCGACTGGGTAACCAATGTGGAAACCACCCATTATATTCTGGGTTCTGTCGCCGGTCCCCATCCCTATCCCCTGTTGGTGCGTGATTTCCAAGCGATTATTGGTCGAGAAACCCGCGCTCAATGTTACGAAAAATGGCGCGGCTTACCGGATATCTTGTTAGCCTGTGTCGGTGGCGGTTCCAATGCGATGGGACTGTTTCACGAATTTGTCAACGACGAGAGCGTCCGCTTAATTGGTGTTGAAGCCGCTGGGGAAGGCGTAACGTCTACGAAACATGCCGCTACTCTAACATTAGGACGTCCGGGTGTGCTGCATGGGGCAATGAGCTATTTACTCCAGGATACGGACGGTCAAGTCGTAGAAGCCCATTCCGTTAGTGCGGGACTCGATTATCCGGGTGTTGGACCCGAACACAGTTATTTGAAAGATAGCGGTCGAGCGGAATACTATAGCGTCAGCGACCAAGACGCGATCGCCGCGTTTCGCCAGTTATCGGAACTCGAAGGAATTATCCCTGCCCTAGAAACCGCCCATGCGATCGCCTATCTGGACATCCTCTGTCCTCAACTTCAGGGTAGTCCGAAAATTGTGATTAATTGTTCGGGTCGCGGTGATAAAGATGTACAAACGGTTGCCAAGTTTATTCAGTTAGACTCTCAGGATTAAACGGTGCGGTCAAGATCTGTTTTTGTGATGAGTGGATTCCTGCTACTAAAGTTAGGACTCAGTAGTTGTGATTTGGCGTTGAGTGTCAATCAAACCCCAGTGAGTCAAGCCGAATCTCCTGCACCCGTGTCTCCACAGTCCAATGACGGTGAATTCACCAATTGGGAGGCGGCGGTGCATCAACAGATTAATCAATATCGCCGTTCCCAAAACCTGCCCCCGTTAACCTTAGACGCAAGCATTAGCAAGCACGCCAGACGCCACAGCCAGGCAATGGCAACCGGGCGCGTCCCCTTAGGTCATGAGGGATTTGAACAACGAGTCCGGGCGATCGCCCAATCCATGTCCTATCGTCAAGCGGCGGAAAATGTTGCCTATAATCAGGGTTATTCTGACCCGGCGACACAGGCGGTGCAAGGTTGGTTAAAAAGCCCAGGACATCGAAAAAATATTGAAGGGGATTTTGATGTAACCGGGATTGGCGTGAGT
>CAZNNK010001137.1:0-2229 GCA_964574085.1 uncultured Coleofasciculus sp. | reverse complement strand
GTTCCCAGGAGGGTAATATCACCTGCCATTGAATTAATTGTGTCACCTTCTAAAGTTTGAAAAAAGATACCATCACCGCCGCTATTATCATTAGAGTCTCCTCCTGTGCCAGTCAGGACAATGTTACCTCCGCCTGAATTAATGCTGCTATTAGAGATCCAAAGTCCACTAGTTCCAGAACCTGTACCCGTTCCGGTGAGAGTGATATTTCCTCCACCTGAATTAATCGCGCTATCTTCTATAGATAGAGCGGTTGATGTGCCGCTAATAATTCCTTGACCATTGATGCTGCCGCCGCCCGTTGCGATATTTGCACCAAAGATAAACAACCTGCCATCTTCACCGATGTTGTCAAAGTCAGTGTTAAACTCCAGGTTCAGGGAATCATTGCCAGGATTACTATCTGTAATATCAGAATTTATCCAAATACTACCATGTGCATTAAACCTGAGTGTATTATTAAGTCCCGTTCCATTAAAATCGAGGTCTGCATCTAAGGTTATAGTCCCAGATTCTACGCCTCCATTGCCCGTCTGAATAGTAACCAAATTTGCACCACCTATTAGGGCATTTTCAATTAAGTTTACGCCAAGCTGGGAACTGTTACCTATAGATTCAAATGGGTTTATAGGACTAATATTAGTATTGTCATTACCATCAACAATTTCAATATCAAAGGGGTCAATCAACCACTCTCCACCCACACCTACTGATGCACTGACATCTGGAGTCGTGCTAATTTCAAAAGATTCAAGACCACTGGTTTCAACAAAGCCTCCATTTCCAAACACTTGTCCACCACGAACACTAATCTGACCGTGAACTTGAGCATTTGAATTTGCCCAAACAATGATTTCACCTCCATCACCTTCTGTTAAAGCATCTGCATGAATCGATGAGTCACTACTCACAAACGTATGAGAGGCATTCGGTATAGTATCTTTACCTTGATAGCCGCCACCAATGCGGACATTCCCTCCTCCATTAATCCCAGAAGCGTCTATATTGGCGGATATTAAACCAACTTTATTACCAATAACATTAATCTCACCGCCAGTTGTTGATGAGGGTGCAATGTCTGGGTTCTCCACATTCCCGCCGTTAGACACATCAATTGTGCCAGAAGCGATCGCAACCCCTGTCTCCTGCGGTAAAATGACCCCAGTATCGGCTAATTCTACCTCTCCCGATGGCGTTACATCAAGCCCAGTCTCAACAGTTTCCTCGTTACCCGTTAACAACTCAGGTAAATCTAGAGGTGTAACGGGTAAGGGTTCTCCCATACCATTCGTGGGTTGTTCAATTTCTAACGATAGTAATTTTCCTGGCTGAGATATCTTGACTAAATTGGAACCAGGAACCGCTGCGACGGTAACGGTTCCTCCGGCTGCGGTGATTGTTCCCGTATTGATGACAGTACCGCCGAGTAAGGTGACAGTTTTCCCTGGTGATACGGATAAGTCGCCAGCATTAACAATCGTTCCAGGTTGGGATACGTTAAAGGAAAACTGATTGGGTGTGCCAATTAACGTCTGATAATTATTCGCACCACTGGCATTAAACCAACTGTTATTCTCAAATCCAATCCCTGTGGCGGTTGTGGCGGTAAAATCAGCGGGAACATTGAAACTCGCATTTTCCCCAAAAATAATTCCCGCCGGGTTCATTAAATATAAGTTAGGCGTTCCCCCAGTCACCTGAATCAAACCGTTAATAACTGACGCATTTCCCCCCGTGACGCGACTGAGAATATTGTCCAGGTTGGGATTTGCCAGAAAATTGGCGATTTGGTTCGCATCTAAACCAAACTGCTCAAAACTATGGAATAAATTACTCCCATCTGCCGAAACACTGCCACCGTAAATATCATATTGGGTACCATTTTCTGTGACGATTGTACCCGTACCGTCTACGGCTGGTGTGATGGATTGCGCCATGGCTGCGGAATTCCCTATCAGTGCAGCCACGCCACAGAGAATCGCTTGGCATAGGGATAGAAGAGTAAATAAGCAGCGGAAACCTAAACCAGACGATTTCATGATCGGCAACCCTTTGCGTTCTATGTTAGATAGTCTGACTTATGGTATTTTTTTTGTGCGGATAATTTAATAAAACGATACAACATTTATTTTATTGTTATTACATCAATCGTAGGGGCGCACCGACGTGCGCCCACACCATCCTTGCGCCCAGACATGATAGATTGGTTACGGCGGATAGGAAATTAAC
>CAZNNK010001136.1:0-2232 GCA_964574085.1 uncultured Coleofasciculus sp. | reverse complement strand
AAGCCCAACACTATGCTCGACAAAAAGGGGCAATTACGGCTCAAGAAGCCTTAGCGATTGGGATTAACTGGATTCTCGCCCCTGTCGTCGATGTGAATAATAACCCGCAAAACCCAGTCATTAATGTGCGGGCGTTTTCTGACACACCGGAAACCGTGAGTCAATTGGCTTGTCAGTTTATCCAGGGAACCCAAGACTATCCCGTGTTAACCACGGCGAAACATTTTCCGGGTCATGGGGATACGGCGATCGATTCCCACTTAAATTTACCGATATTATCTCATTCGCGATCGCGATTAGCACAGGTAGAATTTCTTCCGTTTCAAGCAGCGATGGCGGCGGGTGTGGATGCGGTGATGACGGCTCATCTGCTGATCCCCAGCTTGGATGAGCAATTTCCAGCGACGTTATCCCAAAAGGTTTTAACCCAAGTTTTGCGGCAAGCGTTAGGGTTTGAAGGGTTGATTGTCACCGATGCTTTAATTATGGGTGCGATCGCGAATCGTTATGGTTCAACGGAAGCCCCTGTAAAAGCGGTGGAAGCGGGGGCGGATATTTTACTTATGCCCGTTAACCCAGAAACCACGATTCAAGCCCTCTGTGAGGCGGTAACGGCGGGACGAATTTCACGCGATCGCATTCTGGCATCTGTGGAACGGATTTGGCAGGCGAAGGCAAAGATTAGTAGAGGTGCAGAAGTACCAGTACACCAGAGTGATCCATCTCAACCGTTATCATTTCTGAATCATCTAGCCCAACCGACGGCAATGCAGACGGTTACTCAGATCCTCCGCGATTCTCAACAGGTTGGCGGTTCCCTTCCCCTGCGCTCAAAACCCCTTGCCAATCGTTCTCAGGGACGTAACTTAATTATTGTGGATAATATTCTCTCCTGTGACGTTTTGGGGCGAAATGCTCCAGCCGTGACTATCCCCCAACAGTTTGGCTACCAACTACAATGGGTAGATCGCCATACGCCAGGGATATCCAGGGAGGAGAATGATCGGCTGATTCCCACGCTGCTACAGCTTTTTATTCGCGGTAATCCATTTCGGAATACGGCTGGGTTAACCACCGTGGCGATGAATTGGCTACAGCAATTATTAAAAAATCAAATCTTAGAGGCATTGGTGATTTATGGTAGCCCCTACATCCTGGAACAGTTTCTCCCTCACCTCCCCGCCCAGACGCCTTATGTTTACTCCTACGGACAGATGCCAGAAGCACAGGCGATCGCACTTGAGATATTATTTGATCAGATTGAATCTGATTATAGCTCAACAGAATTTATTTAAGTTTTATTAATTAATTGGCAGGTATCGAGACCCCTCTCTCAGAGACTGCCCTAGTGTAAACTCCCTAATCTAACGGTATTGCAAGGGTTTTACCCCGTAATCGATAGGGAACCGACGGGTCTACAATTTTTATCTTTGGTAATTTTTATTCATAACTTGAATCACTTTGTAACTTTATATACGGAACGAGATACCTTTTCAGGCTAACCAAATTCGTTTATAGTTAGAACGTAGTGCGATGTTTAGTCAGGATGGTATCTATGAGTCCGATGAGTCTTCAAACCGTTCCCTCTACTCCCTCTACTCCCTCGATTCGATATTCCATTGATGTGATTCAAGAAGAAGCACGTCAACTCGTGGAGAAAGGAGTAGTCAGCCGTCAGCAACCCATCTACGTTCTCTGTCAATACATTCCCGCTCGCGAATGGGTTTGTGTCGAATGCGAACTAGAGCTGTGCGATTTCTTGCTGAGAGACCGCATTGGTGATTTAATTGGTTCCGAAGAATGGGAAAATGATTAGATAGCCTCAGTTGAGAGGGGTTTTGGCTCGGCGCTTATATATAGGGAGTTGGACAAAATTTGCTCCATAAACGTTCTTGCATATTAAAATTTGAATAACCGGAAAATAGTAGGGGCGCATAGACATGCGCCCTTACCAATGCCGGAAAACTTATTATTGGTTCGAGTCAGGATTACGCATCTGCTCCAACTCAGTACGGATCAGAGCAATTTGCACCGTCAGTTCTTCAAGTTCTTGTTGGGTACTTCTAGACGTGGTTCCCGTTGGTGGTGTTGAACCGCTATCGCTAGGTGTTGATGGTGTAGCTGAGTCTGTCGGTTGGTTCATTTGACTGAACATCTGTCCAATCAAGCGTTGAGCCTCTTGCTCGGTTTTTTCGCCTTTACTCTTCCCCGGATGTGCCACATTGCCCGGCG
>CAZNNK010001135.1:0-2232 GCA_964574085.1 uncultured Coleofasciculus sp. | reverse complement strand
CGTCCCTTGGTTTATCGCTTTGAGATTATTTAGATTTATAAGTTTTGCTTGGGTGGAATTCCCGCGATCGCCGTAATTCTCGATAATCAGTTCTTATGTCTCTGTGGCAACAATAATACTGGTGTCAGTTAGACCGATACTGTGCTTGCTTACTGCTTGTTAGTTTTTAAAAACTGGGTTTTTAAAAAGCGATCGGCAGTCAGTTGTTAATTGAATGAGTTGTAATGACTGTGGTTCAGTGTAGGGTTTCCATCCCCTTTCGGGGAAGTGAGTTCGTAAAGAGTTCGCTCAGGAGAGCTTACAGAGACTGGGTTTCAGCGTTCGACTGAGCGCTCACGCCGAAGGGCTATCGACACACCTAAACGAAAAAATGGGGGTTTCAGCCATTAGGCGAGGTGTGTAGATACGCTGAATCAACGTACTGTACTATGCAGTTTTCTAGGTTCTGCGGTTAATTCGGTGATTATACTACTGCTGATGCAGTTTTTCAAGCACTGAATATTGTTGAATTAGACAATCCAATAACCACATCTCAAATAAATCCCGGTTACAAGCTCCCTCGAAAGTCATTGGAGCTAATAGTTTTCCTAGTTTTAGGGCAGCAATCCAACTCACTCGTTCAGTACGTTTTCCTGATTTTAGACTATAAAACCGTTGCCCTATCTCACAGTAACCATAAGGATAATCGGCTCGGTTATCTATTCTCGAAATCTCTTCCAGTCCTTGATTTTCTGACCACTGCCTTTTTGGAACTGAACGACTGCTGTGTAATCACCCGTTTCTTGTTCTCGCTTAAGCCAAAGGTCTAAGGTGTTCCGACTAATGTTCATCAGGCGGCACACTTCTATTTTCCGTTTTCCTCGTTTAACTGCCTCAATTGCTTTAGTCCGCCGATCATAACTATATGGCGCTGGCATCGGTACAAAATTTATTCATTGGCTTTTCTCACATAATACATCTTAATTTCCTCGTTCAATTATGATAGTGGCTGTCATTCATTTAAATTGGGGATGGGCGGTGACCCAGATAGTGACACCACTTGGAATTGAGCAATTCAAGACATTCATTAGGGTTTAAATGATCAACAGCTTATCCACGAACTTAGACTCCCTTCTTACTTGTGGTTGGGTCGAATTACCCTGCCACAGATGGGGGAAAGCGATCGCGTGACCTCAACTATCCTGGCTTCAATATGCCAGAACCCCCTTCTTACTTGTGGTTAGGTCGAATCACCCTGCCACAGGTGTGGGAAAGCGATCGCGTGACCTCAACTATCCTGGCATCTTGGAGCCAGGATTCTCTCCTTACTTTAGGATACTCACAATATAGAGTGGACGCCCAGGTTCCCCGCCAGAGAAAGAGAGGACGAGGGTTCCAAACCTTGATAGTTGTCTCTTCTCCAGTGTCAGAATCGATAAGCTTACCCGGAACAATCGCACAAGTGAACCATTCGGTTTCATCACCTCGCGACCCGGCTGGCACTTGTTTACGTCGCAGTCGCTTCCAGATCTCACTGAACGATACCGCCAGATAGTTGTCTGTTACTTCTGTAACAATTGGACTGGGATATTGCCGAATAGCCGCTTGAATCGGCAAAGCCGTAACAGGAGCGATTGCGATCGCAACCAATAATCCAGATAGTTTGCTACTGATTTTACCCATAAGATCTGATTGATTAAGATTAAGATTTATTTATCGGTTCAGACGTGAGAGCCGATGCCAAAACTCGAACTCTACCTACGGGGATGCGGGAACAGTTTGATTCGCTTGTTCACAGAAGTCATGAGCCTCAATTTTTTCAATGAGTCCAGAAAATTGAGTCGGGTGTGAATAGATTTCGTGCAGCGCATCTGCCCAAAGTTCTTGGTCAATAAAGTAGTGAACTCGCGCCCGAGTTAGGGTATCCGCCGATTCTGCTGTCAATTTCTCCAACTCGTCCGTGATGCGATCGCGTTCTTCAACCCCTACAATTTGAAACGATATCTGAGGCAGCACTGTATCCTCAGGTAATTGTTCAGGAATCAACTGCCAATAGTAGGTTTCACCGGGTTGCAACGGCTTCCCATCATCCCCATAAACTAGATCTTGCTGCGTCGGTGTTAATGTTTGACGCCACATTAACTCACCACTGTCAAGATGGCGTACTTCTAGACGCGCCCAAGTTCCCCGCCAGAGAAATAGAGGACGAGTGTTCCAAACCTCGATTGTTGTCTCTTTTCCAGTGTCAGAATC
>CAZNNK010001134.1:0-2234 GCA_964574085.1 uncultured Coleofasciculus sp. | reverse complement strand
CTCACCCCTAGTTTTTCACTCAAGGGGAAGGGATAGTCCACAGAGGGATGTATCCAGTAATCATCAGGTCCTTTGACCTTAACCAGTTGGTATCCTTGGGATAGTAGTATCTTACGCAGTTTCAGCAAATCCTTTGACCCCTTCTCAATGGTCATGCACCCAAACCTGTACTCGTCAAACGGGAAATTCCGTAAAGCACGGTATTCAGCCCCTTCGATATCCATGCTCAGGTAGTCAATGAATTTGGGGGCATTATATTTTCTCAGTAGTTCAACCAGTGGCATTGCTTGGACTTTGATATCCTGGCATTGAGCGCCATCTGGGTAAAAACGGTTGCGGTTCGGCTGGTTCATTTCATCTACTACACCACTAGTCCCCGACAAATCTATATTCAGGGTGAACGTCAGCTCAGTTTGTTCATGCCAAAGCGCAACCTGTTCCACAGGACAAACTCGATTCTGCTTAACTTGCTCGTACTTCTCAGGGTGGGCTTCGATACAGATTCCCTTCCAACCAAGCTGTGTCTCCAAGGCGTAACTGTTGGAATTCCGAATTCCATTCGGTCCTGCACCTGCATCAATAAAAAAACCGTCACGCTTACCACGGAATACCCTACCGATAACCCATCTATCCTGTTGGTGTTCCGGATGGGAATAAAATGTGAAATTATCAGGGGGCGTTTCTGTTGGTTGTTTCATTATCACTTTACTCCTGATTAAGGCTCTAATTAATTATCGGTTGTTTATATTCGATAAGTTCCGCCTGCTTTCCACTCCAGTGCGTTAACCAATATTTTATCTGTCCAATCACCTGGGGAAGTTTATAGAGGACGCAAAACAAGGCGTACAATCGAGCATGGGCGGGTGGATCACCATAATTTCGGCGGTATCGGTAGACTCGCCACATTAAGACAGGATAACCGAGAAATAGCAGCAGACTTAGCCCCGATGTGAACCAGGCAAGACCGAGAGCAACTAAGGGGAGAAACAGTCCCCATATCCAACCACTGAGACTTTCCCGAATCATATACCGTTCAGGGGGTTTGCCGTGCATCGCCGCACCTTCTGCCATTGCCCAACCCCCGCGCATAGAGCGTTTCCACCATTGACTAAACTTGAGCATTGCCGCATCATGATACGTCATATCGGCATCAATGCGGGTAATTTTCCAGCCCCGTTGACGCAGGCGGATACACATTTCCGGTTCTTCCCCACCGATGAGGGTTTCGTTGTAGCCATTTACTTCTCGAATGGCATCAACGCGGATTAAGGCATCCCCACCACAGGCTTTGGCTTCACCCACAGGGGTGTTCCACTCCATATCCGCGAGGCGGTTATAGATGGAGGCATCCGGGAAGCGTTCCCGTCGTCGTCCACAGGCGATCGCTAATTTAGGATCATTATCCAGGGTTTCCCTGGCTTGTTCAATCCAGCCAGGGATGAGTTCGCAGTCGCCGTCAATAAACTGGACGTATTTGATATCGGGGAAGTGTTCGATTAGATATCTGAATCCAGTGTTACGTCCCCGCGCCATAGTAAAAGGACGAGACATATCCAGGTTGATCACTTGCACACCCAGGGATTCCGCCGCTGCCACGCTGCCATCCGTGGAACCGGAGTCCACGTATATAATAGGTGTATCCTGGGGAAGGAGTGCGATCGCGGATTTGAGACAGCGAATTAGTCGTTGTCCTTCATTTCTGCCAATGGTGACTACCCCAATGCGGGTCATACTTCTTAACTTCAATAGCTTTTCAATTGACTAAGATAACTTCTATTCTAGAGGTATAATTTGTCCTTTGGTGTTCCTTAGGCGTTCAAGAAATGTTTCTGTGTAAGGGCAAAATGATATCATCGTCCCCCCCGATAACGGCATCGGAACGAATCCTTATTCTTGAACTGTTCATGGAATTACAGGGAAAATAACCTCAATGAAAATTATTCCGACTAAAATTCCCGAAGTCTTGATTATCGAACCTCGCGTCTTTACCGATGACCGTGGTTTTTTCCTAGAAAGCTACAACCACAAAGCCTTTGCCGAAACAGCCAACATCACGGCTGAGTTCGTCATGGATGGTCATTCCCGTTCTGGGCAGAATGTCCTACGAGGGCTACATTATCAGATCCAGCAACCTCAGGGTAAGCTCGTGCGCGTGGTTGTTGGGGAAATACTGGATGTAGCAGTGGATATCCGCAAAAGTTCTCCGACATTTGGACAATGGGTAAGCTGTCTCT
>CAZNNK010001133.1:0-2241 GCA_964574085.1 uncultured Coleofasciculus sp. | reverse complement strand
CCCCACCCTAACCCTCCCCTTACAAAGGGGAGGGAACATTTCCCCCCTTAGCAAGGGGGGATTAAGGGGGGTTAAGATTAAAACGACGAGATTCAAAGTCTTATAGGGAAAACTTTTCACATTAAGTTGACACCAATGGGTAATGCCGTGCCCCTACAGGTAGCGCCTGTGCCGTCAATTTGCGTAAGTCCTATTTTGCTTCATGGGAGAAGGGAAACCATCAGCTAATTTTCACTTATCTGGACTTATTTCTATCGGGTTATCATCTAAGCTAAACTAGAGGCGTCAAGCTGAAACAAGATCATTCCAATGGTAGTCCGACAACCCCGATACAGCAAAGAAGAATTTGCTCAACGTGGTGACGAAATCTACGAAACTCAGGTACGTCCTCAAGTCGAAGCCGGGAATCACGGTAAGATTGTGGCAATTGATCTGGAAACAGGAGATTTTGAGGTTGATTCCAGTGAAATAGCGGCTTGCGATCGCCTAGAAGCGCGTCATCCAAATGCTCAAATCTGGATAGTCCGCATTGGTTCGCGCTATGTTCGTCGGTTTGGTGGACGTGGGAAAAGAACGGCATGATCACAGGACGTGTCAATGCAGACTTTGAACCCATTATTTCCCTTTCAATTTATGACGTTAACAGGAAAATGTATACTCAAGAGGCAATCATAGATACAGGTTTTAATGGTTGGCTTTCACTGTCTCCAGATTTGATTAATCAGTTAAATTTAATATGGAAAAGACGAGGACGCGCTCTTCTAGGCGATGGTAGTAAGCTGTCATGCATTTAAATTGGGTATTAGTAGCGAGCAAGATGCAAAGCCTGCGGCATGGCTTCGCTTAACGCACTAAGCTGTTCGGCATTTAAATTGGGATACCTCAATCGCTCAAAGGCAACAGGCAACAGGCAACAGGCAACAGGGAATACACAATTTAAATGCATTTTAGCTTACAAGGCTTTCGCCATTATTGACATTAAGGTTTAAATGCCGAACAGCTTACAATGCTTGTAGGTTGGGTTGACGAAGGAAACCCAACTGATCAGGCTTAGAGACTAGATTTTCTAAAATCAAGCCAATCGACACACACATTAGGGACATTGATCACCTTATGTACGGGAGAACCAATATAAATTGACTTCCATTCAAAAATTGGCTATCTCGCTCATAACTCAAAAACATCTGTTCGTTCAATTATAAACCATTCATGATATAAGATTGCTAAAAAGAAATTTTCATCTTTCACCTTATCGCAAACAGCCATATAGCCAGAGAAAAAGGGGTCATCATCATAGGTAGTGTCCTTGAGAAACAGCGTCAGTGAGTTACCATCCGCACTCCAAATAGAACGGATAATCGTGATATTAGCATGATGCTCTTGTTCGATAGGCAGAAGTACCCAACGCCCCTCAATTTCCATAAATTCGGGTTCGTAATATCTGAGAACCGATTCCCACTTTTCGGGACCTTCATGTTTTTCAATAATTCTGTCCCAGCGCACGGATTTAATTTTTTCGAGGGTGTCTGTTGATACGTTAGCGAGTTTCATAGTCTGGCTTACCTGAAAGAATGGAAATTAATTGGTACATCTGGATTAATTCTAGTGGCGTGGCATACCTTATTTGATAGATTAGCTTTGGTTAGTAGTAAGGGCTTTAGCCCTCTCCAGCTAAGCGTTATAGCACTAAAGTGCTTACTACAAACAAAATCCTATTTTAGCTGTGCCACGTCACTAGTTTGTGCGTATCCACTCCAGTATGTCTTTGATTGATCGGCTTGGTGTGAAGTATTTTAGGGGAATATGGTCAATGGGTTGCTCTGTGATAACACAAATTTCACGTCCGAATTTGCTCAAAGCTCTGAGAAATTCCTGGTTATAGGGATGGGTAGATGATGCGTAAAAGACTAAAAAGGGGCGTTTATGGCTGTTACGCTTGAGGGATTTCCAATACAGCTTGAGTGCTGACATTGTTTCGGGTACTGAGTCACAGTCTGGGCAGTTTTGGTCTAGCATCTGGTCGTATATTTCGGCGGGGTTATTGGGTTCGATGCATTGGCTGTTGTCGATGTAAATGAGGTGGATAGTTTGGCTTAGTTGGGGGTCGTTGGTAATGGCACTCTGAAGACTTTGGGGTAAATCAGTTTGGTTGAGACTTTGGCGGTTGGGAGTCGTTGTTTTGTCTACTTCTTCTTGTTGGTGCCAAGCTTGATAGAAAGCTGGGTAGGTCATGTTTTGGGT
>CAZNNK010001132.1:0-2243 GCA_964574085.1 uncultured Coleofasciculus sp. | reverse complement strand
CGTCCATGTTTGGTCTCTACATAAATGATGTGTCCTAACCGCTATGGCGGTTGCTATATATAGTGTTTTTCTTTGACTCGTGTACAGCCGAAGCACTGAAAGCCTTACTGGGCAAGGATTGCTTGTTTACATCTCAAATAAAAATGCTATATCTTTGGAAGCGAATGGAGTAGACTGTCGTTTTTTTGGAGTTCATAGGGCATAAAGATGTAGGGGCGACCCGCTGAACTTAATTAGAATAACAGAATCATAAATTTTGTCGGGTCGCCCTACAGGGAATATCAATAAGTCATAAATCATAAAAAAACGTGCAATTGCTTCATTTTTGCTTACCGACTTAGAACCGAAGTGATGATCACAGTGATAGTAGCACTAGCAATCAGAGTGAAAGCCAGTTGTACCACCCACTGAGTTGCTTGCTGATAATTGGTAAATCGATCATTGAATTTTTCCACATCAGTCGATAGCCTATCAAATTCAGTCGATAGCTTGTCAACTTTAGTCGATAACTTATCTAACTTTTCAATTACATCTGTCAATGTTGGTTCAGCGTTCGGTGTAGTTGTCATCGGTGTTTTGTTGACTCCTTAATTCAAATTCATGATTCATTAGTTGGTAACCAAACCACAAACGTTGTTCCCTGGGTAGACTCCTCCCCCGAACTTCCAATCGCTGTGTCTAACTGCGGTTGAGTCCACAGTAACTGCGCCGGACTAAATACCTCGATTTGACCCTGCATTTGTTCAATCAGTGTTTTGGCGATCGCTAATCCTAAACCACTTCCCGGAATCCCTGTGTTGGCTTGTATTCCCCGATAACGCCGCTCAAATAAATGCTCTATATCTTGGGGTGGAATCCCATGACCGGTGTCAGTAATCGCAATTCCCACCATTGTCCGAGTCTCATCTTTGGGTTGACCTAAACCCGCTTCCACATCAATTTCCCCTCCGGCTGGTGTGTATTTTAAGGCATTGTCAATTAAATTATTCAAGACCTCTCCTAATGCTCTAGCGTTTGCCCGCACAGGGGGTAAATTTTGAGGAATTGAGTAGTGTAATTCTAAATCCCGTTCTCCCGCGATCGCTTGGGCGGAAATTAACAGGGGTTCTAATACGTCAGCGACGGTAAAGGATTCGACAATTAGGGGCTTACCTGGAAGCAAAGGAATGGTTGATGCGTCTGTGTCTGGTTCTGAGTTAACCGGAGAAACAATTTTGCCATTCTCGGCTGTTTCGGGGAGGGGACAAGTTGCGGCGCTGGCTGATGCGGGTAAGGTTAGAGGTTCACTTGTCTGTGTATCCTGATCTAAACACTCGTCAAAATCTTGTAATAATTCCTTCAAGCGATCGCTCTCTCTCACAATACTAGCTGCAACGTTATGATTTTTATCATCGGGTTGCAGTCGATTGAGTAGCAGTTTGCCAAAGGTTCGCAATGCGGTTAGGGGATTGCGAAATTGATGCAGAATATCATCAAGCCGATCCCGTTGCTGTGCCTGTAAACGCCGTTGCTGAGTCCATTCCTGCTCAAACCAAGCCCGACGCCGATCCATTAAATAGGCAAGTGTCAACGTTCCAGCGATGCGTTCAATCGCTGTCTGTTCGTTTTCATTCCAGGGTCGATCATCACGACTTGTGACTAATAATCCCATGACCACTTCTTCGTGGATTAGGGGCAAAACCATTTGCCGTCCTTGAGATAAGGGATTATTGTCCCGTGAGAGTGAGGTGGAATCGGGATCATGGTGATCATCAGCAGGTTGAGGTAAAAGGCGAGGGACGGCTTCAGCTAGGCGGGGAATCGTATCCAGTGGACTCATGCGATCAGGCAATGTTAACTCAGTATTTTCCTCTTCCCAGATTGCCGCCTCTGGATATACCACGACCGGAATCAGCTTAGGTTGCGCTGCTTCGTCAAGCTTATCCGTTGTTAAATATACCGCACTCAACGCCGCACCTAGACTTTGAGTGAGGACTCCAACCTGTGATTGACACAAGGCGACAAATTCTGAACTCGCAGGAATGAACATGAGAATTGCGTGATCACCACCAGATGGCTTTTACGACAGAACCCCATAGAGGTTCCCTTTCTACTTTCTATATTGTCGAACAATCGACCCGACTGACTATTACCCAAAAGGTGTAGGATGAGAGTCATTCGTCTTTCTCTTCCCCATCTTCCCCATCTCCCCCATCTTCCCCATCTCCCCCATCTTCCCCATCTTCCCCATCTTCCCCATCTTC
>CAZNNK010001131.1:0-2244 GCA_964574085.1 uncultured Coleofasciculus sp. | reverse complement strand
CGATCGCACATCACCATCAAACATTTTTCATTCCTGGTGATCGGGTGTATCTGGGAATAGAGGTGCGATCGCGTGGGAGTCTAGGTATTTGTAGGGGCGGGCGCGAGCCGTTTAACTTTGATGTTTGTGATAAGGTTTCAACAAAACCCGCCCTGACTCAAAATGGAGGTGTGTTTTAGGCGATCGCTGTTTTGATCAGGGATTGGCGCTAACCGGGAGGGAAAGGGTGATCGCTGTTTTGATCAGGAATTAGTGCAAACCGGGAAGGAAAGGGCGATCGCACGCTGGGGCTAGAGGGGATGCGATCGCGTGGGAGTCCAGGTATTTGTAGGGGCGGGTTTAGCTGCTTGATTTTGATATTTGTGGTAATATTGCAACAAAACCCGCCCTGGCTGAAAATGGAGGTGTGTTTTAGGCGATCGCTCTGTGCCAATCCAAACATCCCCAAGGCTTTGATTCCATGTCAAAATAGTATTTATCGTCTCATTTTCGGACAGTTTAATCGATGAACATATCTTTGACACCTGAACTCGAGCAATTTATTGACTCAACTGTCAAAAAGGGTAGGTATTCATCCCCTAGTGAAGTTATTCAGGCGGCGTTACGATTGCTAGAGGAACGCGAGATGGAACGTTTACTGCGATTAGAGGAACTCAGAAAGGAAATTGCTATTGGCATTGAACATTCAGATCAAGGAGATATATTTGATGGAGAAGAAGTGATTAGAGAACTGAGACAAGAAATTCGGCAGTCAGAACAGGGTGCATAATGGGCAAATATATTTTTAGTGCGCCGGCTCGCCAAGATTTAAGGCAAATAAAAAACTATATGGCACAGTTTAGTTTAAGTGCAGCTAGTCGTTTTATTGACACTTTTGAGGAAAAATGCCGTTTATTAGCGGATTTTCCGGAAATGGGGCGTTCTCGTAAGGAACTGGCTCCTAGTTTACGTAGTTTACCTGTGGATAAATATGTCATTTTTTACCGCCCGATTGAAAATGGTATCCAAGTGGAACGGGTGTTGAGTGGTTACAGAGACTTAGAGGAAGTTTTTTTTGAGGATGAAGAGAATTAAAGCTATTACTAAAGTTGTTTTATGGGCTATCTGGGGAAAAGACGCGATCGCGGGCGTGGGAATAGAGAGGTGCGATCGCGTTGGAGTCCAGGTATTTGTATGGGTGGGCGCGAGCCGCTTAATTTTAATGAATTACTCTCCTGCCTGTGATAAAAGTAAATTAACTAAATTATCTGACAACCACAAACCCGCATCTTGTAATGCTTGAATTCTGGGAGATATTGAAGGAATTAATCCTCGTTGTTTGGCTAGGATAATTAAGCGACCTGTCCCTATTGTAATAATACTTAAAGCTTGACTACAGCGACGTGCTGCTCTATCGTCAATAATCGCCGCCAAATTGGAATCCTTTAGCGCCAAGCTTAATACTTCCGATTCTCCTTTTCCTAAATCCCAGGCAGCTACTTCTGGTGGGATCTCTCCAATTTCTACTCGTTGCGCCCAGGTTACGCTAGATAATTGCTGAGAAGCTGCATCGTTTTGACTTGTTACTGTAACTTCATCCCAGACACCTGCTGGCACAAAAATTTCTGAGAAAAGTTGAGGCAGTAAGTCAGCTTGTTGACTTTTAAATAGGACAATCAGAGGTGAAGCGTTGATCACAACTCGCTTAATCAACATTTGCCATTTCCTCTGCCAACTCCTCAGCCGTGTATTGCATGAAGTCTACTTGGTAACGAAACAATGCCTTAATAAAGTCAGCGCGGCTGATTCCCGCAATTTCTGCGGCTTTGCTTTGAGATATTTGACCAAGTTCGTACCATTTAACGGCGGCAGCTATTCGCATTTCTTGAACAAATTCATCGGGATTTTTCCGAAGCGCAGAGAATGCAGTTGTTGGAAGTTCAATAGATACAGATGTCATTGAATTTTTTTGTACCTTGTGTTTCAGGTGTTTATCCCATTGTAGGCGATCGCACGCTGGGGATAGAGAAGGTGCGATCGCGTGGGAGTCCAGGTATTTGTAGGGGCAGGTTTAGCTGCTTGATTTTGATGTTGGTGATAACATTTCAACAAAACCCGCCCTGGCTCAAAATGGAGGTGTGTTTTAGGCGATCGCTCTCAGATATGAAATTAGTGCAAACCGGGAGGGAAAGGGCGATCGCACTCCGTCAATTCAGTCTGCGCGTGAAAATATTATTTAAGTTACGATAACCACTAATAATCCGC
>CAZNNK010001130.1:0-2246 GCA_964574085.1 uncultured Coleofasciculus sp. | reverse complement strand
ATTATTGGTGGATATTTGAATTGAGTCCCTAAACCCGCCCCTACAATTATCCCTACACCCGCCCCAACACGCGCCCCTACACCCGCCCTGACAATTGATTCGCGATCGCGTCCACTAACTGATCCATTTCCTCATAGTCTGTAAAGTAATGAACGCAGGCGCGAATGCAGTCGGGATCGCGCAGGGTGCGAAGCTGGAAACCTTTGTCTTCCAATTGGTTGACGAGTTGGGAAGAGGGGGTACTATTGGTTAAGACAAAAGACACTAAACCCGCTTGGGGGGGAGAGGTTAATAAGCAACGCACCGAGTTTAACTCAGATAGGCGTTGCCAAAGATAGTGACTACGCTGACAAATTTGTTCGTAGCGACTTTGATCCGTTCCCCATTGCTGATGAGTCGCGATCGCTTCTCGCAGTCCCACATAGAGAGGATAGGCGGAAGTCGCAACTTCAAACTGTTCTCCATCCGGTTTCCAGCCGATGGGTTTACCCCTTTTGTCCATGAGAATACCGCGCCAACCAATAAACGTGGGATGCAGGTGTTCTAACGCATCAGGTTTCACGTATAAACCGCCAACCCCAGCCGGTCCACACCACCATTTATGACCGGTAAAGGCATAGAAGTCTACCCCCAGTTCGCTTAAATTTAAGGGTAAGGAACCGACGGATTGAGCCGCATCCACTAAAATTCTAATCGGGGCATTCTCGGTTACTGCATGACGACAGGTTTCTACAATCTCTTTTAACGGTAAAACTTGACCTGTGTTCCAGAGGATATGACTCAGAACCACTAAGCGGGTGCGCGGTGTCAGGTGGTGTTGGATTACAGCAGTCGGATCACCTTGATTCAGCGTCGCCATAATCGGACAGGTAGCCACCTCTACGCCAAATCGCCGTCCAATCTCTTGCGCCGTCGCCACAATACCCGGATGTTCACAATCCGTCAGCAGGATGCGATCGCCAACTTGCCAGTCTATTCCCCAGAAGGCAATATTACAGCCAACGGTGACATTTTCGGTGAGGGTAATTGTTTCGGGAGGCGTTCTCAACTCAGAGGCGATCGCACCTCGAATTTGCCCGGTTTGTTCCAAGCGCCACTGATTCACCTTACCGGAGAAGGGGCCGTGATGCTGAGTATACTGATAAGCTTGTTGAATCGCCGTTAACGACCTTGCGGGGAGAAGCCCTTGACCGCCAAAGTTGAAATAGGCTTTGTTGGCTAAAGCCGGAAACTGCTGTCGATGGTGTTGCAGATGAGTTGATGCACCAGAGATGTCTGTCATTGGCAAGTTTTTACTATCCCACAAGAATGTGTCATTATAATCCCCATCATCGCAATTTTTCAACACGATAAGCATATATACTGATCCCGTTTCTGAGAAACTCAGCCATTCTGCGTAGGACTATTCAGCGAATCAACGGATTATTTGTTACAGGAAGTAAAGGTATTCTGGGAATAACAGAGATCTCTAACACTAATTTCCTATTTTTATTCCTTCCCAGCTCATCTAAACTTGCAGGATAATCGTCCCATGAGTAAGATTTTATTGATTGAGGATAGTATCAGTCAGTTAGCCTTGATGAATCTTTACCTGCGCGATAGCGGTCATAGGATTATCAATCTAACTAACCCGAAAGAAGCGCTGAATAAGGCAATCCTTTATCAACCCCATGTCATCGTTACCGACTTAATCATGCCGGAAATGAACGGGTTTGAGGTGTGTCGTCAGCTTAAAAAACATCCAGATACGCAGAACATTCCTATTGTTATATGTTCCTCTAAAAGTCATAAGATTGACCGAATTTGGGGGATGAAACAGGGCGCTATTGCCCACTTAAGTAAACCATTCTGCCGAGAGCAACTGGTTCGGACGATTAATAAAGCTCGCCTCAGTTCATCGAAAAATTATCAACAGTATCGACTGCGGGAACTGATTGAGATCTATACCCTGGAATGGGAACCATTGGCAAATGTTTGCTAATCGGATTTACTGATGGAATGGCGTTTACTGGACTTTGGACAAACAAAGTGCGATCGCGGTTGGGAATCTGGTGTTTTTTGATCGGGTTTCAGGTTAATATTAAAATATGATATTGGGGCATAAAACCCAATGTAGAGGTGGGTTTTGTTGTTCCGTTATTGGTGGGGAGGGCGGGTTTTGTTGTTTCGTTATTGGTGGATATCTGAATTGATTCCCTAAACCCGCCCCTACAATTGTGCCTAAACCCGCCCCTACAATTGTGCCT
>CAZNNK010001129.1:0-2247 GCA_964574085.1 uncultured Coleofasciculus sp. | reverse complement strand
ACCCAGATGCGTCGGCAGACAATTTAAGTACTACTCAACCTCAGCTTGCGGGTAAACGAGTTTTAATTGTTGATGATAATCCGACAAATTGCCGAATTTTAACCCAGCAAACCCAATGTTGGGGCATGATTGTCCGGGGTACTCAATCCGGTGATGAAGCCCTAGGTTGGCTCAATCAAGGCGAAGCCTTTGATGTGGCAATTATTGATCGGCAAATGCCAGAGATGAATGGACTAACTCTGGGGCTGCGAATCCACAACCAAGCTGGGTTTAATAAATTGCCTTTGGTGTTACTCACACCTGTGGGCAATTTGACCACAAAAACCGCTTTAATTGAGCGTCATTTTGCCGCATGTTTGCCTAAACCAATTAAAATTAGGCAACTTTATAACATTCTGACTCAAGTTTTAGTGAGAGAGGCGACTTCTGTTGAGTCTAAATCGGCTTCGCCCAAATCTGAAGATTCGCCTCTTGCCCAACAGTTGCCGTTACGGATTCTTTTGGCTGAAGATAATCTAGTCAATCAAAAAGTAGAATTGTTGCTGTTAAAACGTTTAGGTTATCAAGCCGATTTAGTCAAAAATGGTCAGGAAGTTCTTGATGCTGTCTCCCGTCAATCTTACGATGTCATATTGATGGATGTACAGATGCCAGAAATGGATGGATTAACCGCTACCCGTTATATCTGCCAAAACTATTCTCAGCGTCCTTGGATTGTGGCTCTAACGGCTAATGCGATGCAGGAAGACCGAGAAACGTGTTTAGAAGCGGGAATGGATGATTATATTAGTAAACCGATTCGCCAAGCCGATTTAATTCGCGTCTTTAAAACGATTCCTTTACGCCAAGCACCAACACTGTAGGGGCGCACCGACGTGCGTCCATAAAACCTGCTTAATAACTGATACCAAATTCGGGTTAGCCTCCTGTCATCAAGCTGGGGATTGGGGCTAAAATGATCATCTGAGCCAGCCTCCAAGACAGTTAAGTACCGAGCAGCTTATCCCAAAATGTGAAGTATAATCCGTAGTGTATAGTGTACTGGCGATGATGTATCGAATGATAGGTTGCCCCGATAAACCACTTCCCCAGCCAGTGGTGAGAAAATGATGAGGGAAATAGCTCGAATCCCAGATGAGACACTACCGCCCATATGGTCATCGTAATTAGTGCCGCCGCCAAGGTGATGAAATGGAGCGGAACGATAAAGATTACAACCACAAAGAAGAGTGACTGTATAATTGCTTCTGGAAGGACAAATGCGAAGGAACTCCAGGGCGTTGGTTCTCCCGAACGGTGGTGTCCAGAATGCATCCATTTAAACAGCCAAGGGTGGTGAAAGAGGCGATGGATAAAGTAAAAGTATGTATCCTGAAGGATAAGCACCGCCACAAAACTAACTCCTATATACCACAGTCCATAGTCATAGGCGTTAGTATAGAGGAGCGTTACTCCCAAACCGTACTCTGATAAGATTAGCGCTGCACAAAAAGCAAAAACAATTGCCGATAAAACTGATAATACGATATCATGTCTAATGGAATCATTTATCAGTGGCTTCAGACGCAAACTGTTTTTGGCGAGGGACTTTCCCAGAACGACATAAAAAAGCCAGTAGGCTCCCCCAGCGATAAGAAAGTATCGGGCAAGAGTGACTCCAAAGAAGACTAAGTAATAATACTCAAATGAGTGGTTTGTTAACTCCTTCGTAAATTGCAAGTTTCCTCCTTTTTACTTTTAAACTCGGCTGCCGCTAATCAAATTCCTCTCAGAGACTTTTTCATAGAGGTATATGCTTAATACAACTGTTGTCATTGACGCTATCATTAATGACTTATACCAAATCCGCCTTCATAACCCCCTTTTGAGGAGGCGATTGAAATCGCTGCTACACAAACAAAGTCCGCCTGCGCGGACTAACTTATAACGGGGGGTAGCTAACCCAGATTTGGTATTACTTATGGTCTCACAGATATTTAATTCATCAAAAATGCCCAAAGGTAGATTTTGGGCAGTCTTCATAAAACATCCTCCGTCGCAGGAAACTCCGTGTCTTCAGACCGGATGTTCTGTCAGCAGAATCCCCGCTAGTTTAGTACGGGGAGTGTCAATGCACATTGATGCGGAGGGCGCACGTCGGTCATCCGTGTCAACTTAAGCTCTTGCCAGAACGCAATACCTTGATGCGACCCCACCCTAACCCTCCCCTTCGTAAGGGGAGGGAACGTTTCCAAGGGGGGATGAACG
>CAZNNK010001128.1:0-2247 GCA_964574085.1 uncultured Coleofasciculus sp. | reverse complement strand
CTGCATCAACACCAACTTTAGCTGCCATTTTGGTAACAGTTTCCCGCTCTCCGCTACTATATTCACCATCCGCTGAGCAAGCCCTGATCGCGTCATAGACAAGATAGCGTCGAGACGCATTTGCTGCGGCATCTCTAGAAATAACTGAATCAATGTCTTCATCCGCCTCATCCGCCGGGTAAGTTTTGAGTTTTTCAACCACTTGATCAGGGGCGCCAAGGGCTGATGCGTACCCAACAATCCAATCTCGTTCCGCCTGAGTTAACTCATTATCGCCATTGGCACAAATCAATAACGATTTCATATAACTATCGTAGGAAGAAGATCCTGGAATATCGTTCAAACCGCATCTCTCAGCGAAAATCCAATAAACACCTTCTTTTCGGGTAGACATAATCCGATTACTCCTGATCAATATTTGACGGGCTGGTAGGGAGCTTTATGCCTTACCATCCCAACTAAAAAGAATAACAAAATATCGGCTTACTGTAAAGCTAAAATCAATTAATTTTTTATCTGAATTAACCTCTTAATAAATGGACAAGGCGGCACTTGTTTCTGTCTCGTGATAAGTCTCTACAAAAGTACCGTTCACCCAGTCAACACAGCGCTTTGCATCTAATACCAAATCCGGGTTAGCCACCCCCCTTATAAGCTAGTCCGCGCAGGCTGACTTTGTTTGTGTAGCTGCGACTTCTAGTCGCTAGGGCAAAAAAGGGGTTCCTTATGCTTATGCCTGAATTTCAAAATTATTCAGATAAGCAATCGGATCACTCGGATCAAATTGGCGTTGATCGATAAAAACGGTAGCAGGTTCTACTTTCATCGGATCACTGGGTAGCTCAATCTTTAATGCCTCCGCCACTTCTGTATAAACGTCTAACGGATAAATTTCCTCCAGGATTTCATCAGCATCCTTGGGATAATCTTGTTGCTCAATTTGACCCCAACGAATCATCTGAGTCAGCAACCACATCCCATGAGAACGCCAGGGATAGTTAACTGGATTCGGCTTTTCTGGATCATCGCTATTTTGACCATAAAACCGATAGAAATTAGGAATCGTTTCCAACCGTTCCTGGTTATCAAAACCACCATAACTATAGTTACCCAATAAAGCCGGTTCGATATAGTCCTGTTCCGTATCTAGATATCTGCTTTGGGCAAGAATTTGGGCAACTTCGCGGCGATTTTGGGCTTGCTCACAAAACTGACAGGCTTCTAGAATCGCCGCAACTAAAGCTCTCGCGGTTGCGGGATGTTCCTCCACCCAAGCTTGCATTGTGGCTAGCACATTTCCCGGATGTCCCGTCCAAATATTCTGAGAGATATTGCCGATAAATCCATTTCCCTGCAAAACTGTCTGTTGGTTCCAGGGTTCACTGCTGCTATAGGCATCCATCACCCCGGCTTGAATTTTATAGATCATTTGGGAGGGGGCAATCTCCATAAATTCAACCTCGCTTTCCGGATTAATTCCCATCGCCGCTAACCAATAGCGGCTAATGTAATAATCCATCGAAGCATTCGACTCTGTGGCAAAGATAGGCGGTTCCTGGAATTTGCGAACATATTGTCTATAGGAATCGGCAAACTCCTGAAAGGTGAAATATTCAATCGCTGGTCGAATTCCCGCGTCCCAGGCTTTGGGAGATAAGGTAATGCTACTGCCATGGAGATTGAGTACCATCAGGGCAATCATGGGGGCGGATTCTGAGCCTAATTGTGCCATCATTGGCATTCCATACAAGGCTTGAGCCGCATCTAACTGGTAGTCGAGTAAGCCATCCTGAATTTGATTCCAATTCTCTTGCTTACTCAGGCTAACATTCAGTCCATAGCGAGCAAAAAAGCCTAGTTCTTGGGCGATAACGAGGGGCGCACTTTCGATAATGGGAATAATGCCGAGGTTGAGGTACGTTTTTTCGAGTTTGCCAAAGTCAACATCTGAGACGGAGGAGGATTCAGATGAGTTATTCTTTCCGGAAGTGGACAAATTCACCGAGTTGCAAGCTGCAAAGGCTAATCCTGTACTTGCCAGACTGGTGTATTTGAGAAAATGGCGGCGCTTCATGTTCTTGTATCCTCACCCAATAAAATATAGATGCTGACTTGAATCTACCGCGTTTGGGGGAGCTAGGGGAGATGGGGGAGCTGGGGAAGCTGGGGGAGATGGGGAAGATGAGGGAGATGAGGGAGATGAGGAAGATGAGGGAGATGAGGAAGATGGGGGAGATGGGGAAGATG
>CAZNNK010001127.1:0-2250 GCA_964574085.1 uncultured Coleofasciculus sp. | reverse complement strand
CACTCGTGTCGGCTATTTCTAACAACACTTCTACTGTTTTCCTTGCCTCAGCTGACAAACGGGTTTTGTTCAGACACCACTCTTCAAAAGAACTCCCCAAGCTAGGGTTAGCCGCTTGAGCAACCTCCCATCCTAATATCCACGTACTAATCGTTAGAGCAATTACAGCAGTTTTATGCATTTCCTTTCTCTCCCTCAAAGATATCGCCATCCTATTTTAGTGCTGACAGGTGAAAATCTTAAAACCCAGGTATATCAAGGAACACAGTTTAAAAATTGCCACAACCCTTTAATACCAATCCTACCTCGATGATGGTAAAGTGCGATCGCACAATTTTCTGGTATACTTTTTACCTATGAAAATGCGCCTGCCTATAGCCTATCTATGAAGCCTTTCAGACCAAGACAGTAGACAGCGCAATCACAGATAAGGTAGTTATAAGCCTAAGCAATAGCGAGTCGTTGCTTCAACCCTTGCCATAACTTCTTCAGACAGTAAACCCGCAGGTTGTTTAGGAAAGCGTTTGGAATCCAGGGAGCGAATTTGGAAACATAAGAACACTGTTTCCATGGGCAAACCACTCTCGGCTGTAGAAACCCGCACGTTCGTTGGGTAATCGCGCTGGATATTTTCTCCTTTCGTTCCGACAATAACCGTTACCACTAGCGGTAAACGATTAATGGCATCAATTTAAAGGACAAGCACAGGACGTTCTCCGGCTTGTTCTCTCCCTTGAACTGGGTTGAGATTAACAAAATAAATTTCGCCGCGTTGAATGCTCACGATTCAGTTAATCCATCCATTTCAGTTACGGCAAATTCCTGCTCAATTGCCTTGAGTTCGCCCTGAATCCCTGGGTCATTTGCCATGATTACCAGTTGCTGTTCAAGGGTTTGCTCATGGCTGTCACGATGGTTAAGGGTGCGAGATAGTCTCAAATTGTGAATAATTCTTTCCATTAACCACAGTTGCTCTTCATCCGATAAGCAACTGACCATTTTTTCAATCTGGTGCAAGGTGGGAGGGTTCATGATCTAAGATTCTACGGATTGAGTGGCTCTAAGGTCTAGCTTATCATTTGGATCTGCGGAAAAGGTTCAGGCGATCGCCTAATCTGCCTGTTGATTTTATTTCCTCTGAATTTGACAATTTAACCCAAATATGAGTTAACCCGTAGGGGCGGGTTTGACTGTTATCTTGTGGCGAGAAACTTCTCAATTCAATAAACCCGCCCCGCACCTAACCGTTAACGGGTAGAATCCAGGTGGTGTGGGTTGGAGGTGAGTTTTTCGAGTTCCGTTAGTTCTCTTCGACGTAACTTGTTTAAGGCTAAGGTTCCTTGACTACGAACGATGGCGCGATCGCACGTTTGTCTGTTAGATCTAAATCAGGACACGATGGTATCGTGTCCCTACCCAATCAATTCTTCCGTAGGGGTACGGCATTGCCGTACTCTGGGTTTAAGGTGACGCTTCGCACCCACCCCAGGCAATCCTAACAAACCTTTAATACCAATCCTCCCCGGATTACGGTAAAGTCGATAAGAAGTCGGCATATCATTGAGACTGTTCATGAGCGGATATTCCAACGCATCTACTCCCGAATCCAACGGTGCTACCGACGTTCGCGCGACTGAGAGGGCGAAGCAGGTGGCGGCGGAAAATATGAATCATCGGACGGTGGACCGCCAACAGTTAACGCCGATGATGCAGCATTTTGCGGAACTGAAAGACCAGTATCCGAATGCGGTATTACTGTATCGAGTTGGCGACTTCTATGAAACCTTCTTCCAAGATGCGCGGCGAGTGGCTGAAGAATTGGAATTAGTCCTCACCAGTAAGGAGGCGGGGAAGGGTGTGGGACGAGTTCCGATGACAGGTGTCCCCCATCACTCGATTGAACGCCACGCCACTCAGTTAGTGGAAAAAGGCTATGCGATTGTGATCTGTGATCAAGTAGAAGACGCCTCTATCGCCGCTAAAGAAGGGCGTCAGGTGAAACGGGAAATCACGCGGATTCTCACTCCCGGTACGTTAACCGAAGCCGGGATGCTAAATGCTAAACGCAATAACTTCCTGGCGGCGGTGGTAATAGCCGGGAATCATTGGGGATTGGCGTATGCGGATATTTCCACGGGGGAGTTTTTCACCACTCAAGCCACGGATTTAGAGTTACTGGTTCAGGAACTGTTGCGTTTGCACCCGTCAGAAGTGCTAATTCCTACCAACGCCCCCGACTTAGGGAGTATG
>CAZNNK010001126.1:0-2251 GCA_964574085.1 uncultured Coleofasciculus sp. | reverse complement strand
CTCAGAAATACAGCGGCGAGTCTTTGTGCTATTACCTTTGATGCCATTAGGGGTTGAGCACCCGTTAGGCGTTGAGTACCCTGTATAATTATTTGTACTGTACTATTTTTGTGGAGACGTGCGATTACCTTTGATGCCGTTAGGCGTTGAGCATCCCAACATCTGGCAAGTCTCTGGCGGATTAACCGAACGCGCCTGGGTTGAAATCGATCGCGCGGCACTTACCCATAACCTCAATCAATTAAAGCAGCTTTTGTCTGCCAAAACTCAACTCATGGCGGTGGTGAAAGCAGATGCCTACGGACATGGTGCAATCATGGTAGCCCAAACCGCACTCGCCACAGGTGCCTATGGATTGTGTGTCGCCACAGTAGAAGAAGGGATTCAACTGCGAGAAGCGGGAATTGACGCGCCCATCGTGATTTTAGGGGCTACCAATACCCCAGAACAAGTACGTGCGATCGCCCATTGGCATTTACAACCTACGATTTGTACACCCCAACAGGCTTTGGTGTTTTCTGATACCCTCAGTTGTTGTCAAATCCCCTTACCCGTTCATCTCAATATTGATACCGGGATGTCTCGCTTGGGAATGCCTTGGCAACAAGCCACCGAGTTTGTCCAATTAGTCCAGCGATTACCCCATTTAGAACTCGCCAGCGTCTATTCCCATTTCGCCACCGCCGATAGTCCAGATTCCACGGTGATGAAACAACAGCATCAGCGATTTGAAGCGGCTATTGCTGAACTTCACGCCGCCAATATTGTTCCCCCTCGTTTACACTTAGCCAACTCCGCCGCCACATTAACTGACCCCGCCTTGCATTACGATTGGGTACGAGTCGGATTAGCCCTTTATGGACTCTATCCCGCCGCACATTTACACCAAAAAGTCAACCTTAAACCCGTCATGCAAGTGAAAACACGGGTAACTCAAGTGAAAACAATACCAGCAGGAACGGGGGTGAGTTATGGCTATAAGTTTATCGCCCAGCAACCGTTACGGTTGGCAGTGGTTGGGATTGGTTACGCTGATGGCGTTCCCCGGAATCTCTCCAATAAAATGACCGGATTAATTCGCGGTCAAAGGGTGTCACAGATTGGGGCGATTACCATGGATCAACTGATGCTGGATGTGAGTAATATTCCCGATTTACAGGTTGGCGAAATTGTCACCTTGATTGGACGAGATAGGGATAAGCAAATTTCTGCCGATGACTGGGCAATAGCATTAAATACAATATCCTGGGAAATCCTTTGTGGCTTCAAACATCGACTTCCTCGTGTTGTAGTTTAAAAAAAGTGAGCGCGTCTTAAAAGCGCTTTTTATAGCAGTCGCCAAGGCGATTAGGACAAAGCCCAAATATACGCAAACTCAATTATAATTTGGACTTTGGACAAAAAAATAAATTTGCGTAATTTATTGGTAAAGGCATTGAGGGCAGAAAAATTAGATGTAGGGGCGGGTTTAGGGAATCAATTCAGATATCCACCAATAACCCAACAACAAAACCCGCCCTCCCCACCAATAACCCAACAACAAAACCTGCCCATTCCCCCACCGAACGGCAATCGATTAACCCCAAACTGGACAACCCAACCCACCTTATTCTCAACCGCGATCGCACCAAAAAAATGTCGAAATTGGGTCAGGGCGGGTTTTGTAGAAAGGTGATTGGTGGCTCCATTAATTTTGTCCCTAAACCCGCCCCTACATTGGGTTTTTGGTTAGGTGAAAGATTGGGGCAGGGCGGGTTTTGTAGAAAGGCGATTGGTGGCTCCATTAATTTTGTCTCTAAACCCGCCCCTACATTGGGTTTTATGTCCCGATATCATACTTTAATATTAACCTGAAACCCGATCAAAAAACACCAGATTCCCAACCGCGATCACACTTTGTTTGTCCAAAGTCCAGTTCTTCAGCAGACCCAAATTAGGTGTACCACGCCATTACTGTAATTTAGCGATCGCACCTTTTTCAACTAACAGTTTTCCCGTCTGTAAATCCTTCACTGTCGCCACCAAAACTCGCCGTTCATCTACCTCAAACTGAACCGAAATTCGGTCAACTCCCACTTGTCCCGGTGGATCTAAATGTGCCACACAAACCTGTTCGCGATCGCTATCTAAGGAACGATAGGCGGCTTGCTTGGATAACTGACTACTGGTCATCCGCCCTAAGGTATCATAGGTCACTACAGCTTGTGTCATTTCTGCGACTACGCCAATATCTAAGCGAATATCCCGTAGT
>CAZNNK010001125.1:0-2254 GCA_964574085.1 uncultured Coleofasciculus sp. | reverse complement strand
AGAGAAAACCCAAAATATTTACATTAGTCCGGCTTACGAAACAATTTGGGGTCAACCCTGTGCTTCTTGGTATACTGATTGCCTATCATGGTTGGATACAGTTCACCCCGATGATCGAGATCGCATCCGCAGCGCTATCAACAAAGAGGTATTAGGCGAGTATGATGAAGAATATCGGATACTACGACCCGATGGAGAAATGCGTTGGATTCGCGATCGCGCCTTTCCCATCTACAATGAACAGGGTGAGATGTACCGTATTGCCGGAATTGCTCAGGATATCACAGAGCGTAAACAAACAGAACTTGCCTTACAAAAAAGTGAGCAACGGTTCCGACAAATTTTTGATTATGCTCCCATTGGCATGTCCCTGATCAACTTTCATACCCATCAGTTTATTCAAGTTAATCCTGCTTATTATCAGATGCTGGGATATTCTGAGTCAGAAATCATGTCACTTACCTTTGACGATTTTACCCATCCTGATGACTTAGGGCATGATTTACACTACATGGAACAAATTGATCAGGAAAAAATCGATAGTTTTCGCATGCCGAAGCGCTATTTTAAAAAGAATGGTGAGATTGTCTGGGCAAATCTAACCGTTGCCGTGCTGCGCGACTTGATTGGCGAACCTGTATTTTGTGTCGCCATGATCGAAGATATCACACAACAGCATCAATTGCAATCTGACTTAACTCAAAGTGAACACCGATTCCAAACCTCACTGGATAATATATTAGATTGCTTTGGTTTGTATAAACCGATTCGCGATGATTCGGGTCAAATTAGTGATTTTGTGATTGAATATATTAATACCGCTACTAATCGATCTAACTGCTTTACTCAACCCGTGCAGAGCGGTCAACACATTTACTCGGTTTTGCCTCCTGCTTATCAAGATGAGTTATTCGATGCCTACTGTCAGGTTATTAAAACGGGTCAACCGTTGGTGAAAGAATTACTTTTCTATGATGACTCGGTTCCTCAACACTTGAGACAAGCCTTCGATATTCGTGTTGTTCGTTTCGATGATGGGTTAGCCGTAACCTGGCGCGATATTACCCAACGCAAGCAGGCAGAAGCACAAATTAAAGCCTCCTTAATTGAAAAAGAAACCCTGCTTAAAGAAATTCATCACCGAGTCAAGAATAATCTGCAAATTATATCCAGCTTGCTGCGTTTACAGTCAAGAAAGCTGAAAGCACCCGAAATCTTAGACCTTTTGCAAGAAAGTCAAAATCGCGTGCAAGCCATGGCACTGATTCACGAAAAACTGTATCAGTCTGAGAATTTATCCCAGATTAACTTTGGCGCTTACATCCAAAGTTTGGTCGATTCTCTCTCTCGCTGCTATGGAGCCAAGCAAAAAGGGATTACCTTTAATCTGACGATTGCTCCCGTCTCGCTGTCGATTGATACCGCTATTCCCTGTGGATTAATTATTAATGAATTAATAACTAATTCCCTAAAATATGCCTTTCCTGACTCTCGCAATGGTGAAATTAGCATCACTCTCCAGACGAGAGGAGGAACTAATGAAGGCGAAGGGGAGGATCAGGGAGATAGGGGGAATGTCGCTGACTTAAGCTGGGTTCGTAGTACGCACTTTAGTGCCATAAGCGCTGAAGCGCTGACTACAAACTCTAAAGTCAGTGCCATTGGAGATGGGGAAGATGGGGAAAACAACTTAACAAACGCCACTTCAGACTCTCTATCCTCTGTTCACCAAAAACAATTATGCTTGACCATCGGTGATAATGGCATTGGTTTCCCAGAGGACGTGGATTTCAGGCAAACCTCGTCTCTAGGCTTACAGCTTGTGTGTCGGTTGACTAAGCAACTCAACGGTGAGATAAAACTTGATCGCAATCAGGGAACTTTATTTATAATAGTATTCAACCGGAGTTGCTAATCCTCTCAGATCAGAGCAGATAAACTTTAAGTGGTTTGGGTTTCCCTATGCTATGTATCAAAAAATACATCGATAGTTCTTTGGGTATTCATAAGATACTATAACTTATAGCACCAACAATATAAAGCTGTCTAAAACAACCAATCTGAGTTAAGTTGACCAACTCTTTACTAGCAAGGAAACAATCATCATGATATCGAATGCGAGGCTGCTTATTGTCGAAGACGAAGAAATCGTGGCTTTTGATATTGAAACCACTTTGCAGACATTAGGGTATGACGTTGTGGGGATAGTGACGACGGGAGAAGAGGCGATCGCCACGGCGACTCAAACTAAACC
>CAZNNK010001124.1:0-2255 GCA_964574085.1 uncultured Coleofasciculus sp. | reverse complement strand
ACTAGCTGCGGCAACTTTAGTGGAAATTACTGATGCACCACCTAAACTTATTGAAGCAGTAGCTAATCAGATTCTACCGCGACTAACATCACCCATTTCTGACGTAGTTTTTGAAGCGGCTGAAGCGCTCTTGGCTCTGACGGATTTTGCTCCAGACACCATTGGAACTATTGCAAAATCATGGTTTAATCATGACCAATCCTGGACTCAATTAGCTGCGACTAGGCTAGCTTTGGAATGTGGCGATGATTACGTAGATTTAGATACCTTGAAGGAAGTAATTGATAATATTATTGCTGAACCAGCACAAGTACCTCCAAATCCTCGACTCCCATGGGTCACTAAACCAAAGGGATGGGAAAAGTATGGAAAAAATGAATGGAAATTTCAAGAGCAAGTTTTAATTCAGGGTTTTAAATTACTCCTACAGCAGCCGTCAAGCTTCAAAACAGCTAGGCAAATGGAGGAATTAATCTCTACGAGTAATTTTGGAATAACTTGGGGTGGGCGTCGGGAATTAGAAAGTATACTCCATGAGTTGGTTTTAGGTCAAATCAAAACACAAAAGAATGTAGAACAATGGGAAGAGTTAGCTTTAAAATTGATAAAACCAATATTAAATTTTATCAAACAAAATAATGTAGAGTCTATTCAACGAAATAGTTGGCAAGAGTTGAATAATTTGAAACAGAGGATAAACGCTGATCAGGCAATCCTTGAAGCAGTGATTCGTGCTACCAACACTACTTCAGAGCAGCAAGACTTATCGCCAAACAATAAAGTTTCTCTAGGGCTACTTATACGCGGAATGGATTGGGAAAAACTCTCGGAATCAGACTGGGACATTATGAGTAATCGCCAAGATATAAAAGCTGTGGATGCTGTGTTCAAGGGTATGATTGCAGTACTAGAGATTGATCCACAAAGATTAGTCACAGAGGCAAAACTGGTTCTGGAGAATATAAAAGCCGCCAGCACCTATGATTTAGATGCTATTGAAAAGGCTTTGCAAACAAAAGAAAAAATAGATAGTAACTATCAAGAAGTCCAATGGGCTGTAGAGCAAATATATAATTTACGGAAAGAAAATATTAGCCTTTTTAGTGAAATTCCTGTAGTGCCTATAAAGTTTCGATGGGAGCGTGCGAAAGAAGTTGATATTTCTTCAGATGATTTGTTACTAGCCCTTGAACACCCTTCTCAAGGTATTGTTAACAATGCCAGAGAACTCCTGAGACATGGAGCCGGAGGTGGTGATTTTAAAGTATAAATCATATCAACATATAGCAGTAGACACATCGACTAGGACAAGCGAACTGTTGTAGAGACGTTCCGGCGGAAGGTCTCTACCAAATGACTATATCAAAATAAACAATGATGCATAGCCAGGTGATTTGTAGGGGCGGGTTTTACCATTATCTGGTATTGAGATCCCTAAGTGAATAAACCCGCCCTGACTATCAGTATTATTGATAAAACTCCACTATCAAAAATTCCCATAGAAGTTTTGGATAAAAGACTCCAACAATTCTTTCACCTCAACCACACCACTAACCAAACGGTCATAGTCTGTGGCACTCAGCAATTCTAACTCATAACACAGCAGCAGATAATACTCCACCTCAATCGCCGAATCCCGCGCCAGCCGCAGGAAGCTGAGTCTGTCCTCCGCCTCCTCGCGATCGCACCCCTGAGCAATTTTAATCGGAATCGCTGCACAAGCCAGACGAATCTGTTGAGTTAACCCCAATAATTCCTCTTCCGGAAACCCTCTAGTCACCTGATAAACCTCAACGGTTAACTCGTGGGCTTTGTTCCATTCTTTCAACTTACGAAAATCCGTCATCCTTCAAATTCTCCTTTGCTAATCAATTGGCTAAATTGTTCATCATTCATAGCCACAAAAATCATGAACAATGAACAATGAACAATCAACCCCTTTACGGCACCTGTAACCCCACCAATTTATCCTCTGGGATATAACTACGGAAAATGCCATTATCCGCAGAAACCATTACCAACTGCAGCAGATAATCCGGTTCCACCTGCAAATCTGCCCAGGGTATAGCCACCTCTAAACATTGCTTCAGCGCAACTTGGGCGCGACTTTTGCGGGGATGCCAGTGATAGTATTCTCCGGCTTCTTCTAACCACGTCGAACCCGTTAACAAATTAATCCCTAAATGGTGGTGAAATAAATAGTTTACCGGGGCTGTATCAGGAACCTCAGCTAAAGGGGCTGGACTATTGTGAAC
>CAZNNK010001123.1:0-2255 GCA_964574085.1 uncultured Coleofasciculus sp. | reverse complement strand
ATGGGGAAGATGGGGGAGATGGGGGAGATGGGGGAGATGGGGGAGATGGGGGAGAAGATTCCCAATCAACAATGAACCATGAACCATGAACCATGAACCATGAACAATCAACAAATGACGAATGACCAATGACAAATTCTTTGTCCCAGAAGTCCCTCAAGAGGATTACGCTGGAATCAGAAGACTTGTAAAGATACCAATGAAGATGCGTAGGGGTAGTATAAAACGTTACCAAAGGGAAGATTCGCTAATCCAGTCCAGGCAACATCAGTCTACGCCATGCCATCAATTGGCGAATGCGGGTGAATCCTGTTACATCGGGTTTCCAGTCGAATTGAAGAGGACGTAATTTGACAATGACTTACTGTCTGGGCATTATTAACCGTTTTGGTATAGTCTTAGCGGCAGACTCTCGCACCAATGCCGGGGTAGACTATATTTCTACTTACAATAAGCTTTTTGATTTTTCCCTGCCAGGAGAACGAGCGATTGTTATTTGTACATCGGGAAACCTTTCGATTACCCAAGGGGTGATCAATCGGTTACATCGGGATCTACAAAGTCAGGAAGAACTGAATATCCACTCCCTCCCGAATATGTACGAGGTGACTCGTTATATTGGCAGCAAACTGCGACAAATTCAAGATCAAGACCGTCCTTGGTTAGAACGCGATCGCATTGATTTTAACTGTAGTTTGTTAGTCGGGGGTCAAATTCGTGGCGAAGCACCACAACTCTATCTGATTTACACTCAAGGGAATTTTATTCAAGCCACGCTGGAAACGCCATTTTTGCAAATTGGCGAAACTAAGTATGGCAAACCCATTCTCGACCGAACTCTCACTTATGATATGCCCCTAGAGGCTGTTGCCAAGTGCGCTTTGCTGTCTATCGATTCAACCATGAAATCGAATATTTCAGTCGGACCCCCGATTAACTTGGTCATGTATGAAGCTGGCACATTTATGGCTCGCCAGAAACTGCAACTGCGCTTAGGTGATCCCTATCTGGCAAAGATTCGCAAATTGTGGGAAGATTCGTTACGACGGGCATTTGAATCCATGCCGAATATTGAATGGCAACATCCAGTAGAGGATAATCAACAAGAAGATATTCTGATTGATTAAATTCCCTATTCCCCATTCCCCATTCCCTATTCCTTGACCAATGACGAATGACAAAGGACAAATAACAAACCGATATTGGATTGGAGCGATCGCGGTTTTGGGAATGCTGGAGACAGCATTTCTCACCGGGGTTGAATGGTTAGGAAAAGCGGCAGAGATTTGTCCCACTCATGGCTGTCAGGCGGTGCTAGAAAGTCCTTATGCCCAGGTTTTTGGACTTCCTCTACCCCTATTGGGATTTCTTGCCTATACCACTTTAGCCGGGGTGACTCTAGCCCCCTTAGCTATTAAATCCTGGTCATCTGAGTGGGTGGAATCCAGTTGGCTAGTTATGCTAGCCATTACCACTTGTATGCTGGTGAGTAGCAGCTATCTGATGGTGGTGATGCTGTTTATTGTCAAGGGAATTTGTCCCTACTGCATCGCCTCGGCGCTATTATCCCTTTCTGTATTCGTGTTAACCGCGATCGGTCATGATTGGCAAGATATCAGGCAAGTCACGCTGACAGGATTGGCGGTTGGTTTGGTCACGTTCACGGGGATAGTGGGAGTCTATACTCAGGTTCCTAGCGCTAGGGCTACGACAGGAGAATCGGGTTCACCCATTACCCATATTTCCGGTGCGTCTGAACTGGCGTTGGCACGTCATTTGAACACCGTAGGGGCAAAGATGTATGGTGCATTCACTTGCCCCCATTGTTACGAACAAAAACAACTTTTTGGTCAAGCTGCATTTAATCAAATTGATTACATTGAATGCCATCCTCGTGGCAAGAATGCTCAACCTGAACGCTGTCAAGCCGCTCATATTAAAGGGGTTCCTACTTGGGAAATTCAGGGACAGTTTTATTCAGGAGTGCAACCCTTAGAACGATTGGCAGATATTTCGGGTTATCAGGGTTCAGAGAGGTTTAAGTATGAGTTTCCTTATTAGAATCATTCGTCATTTGTCGTACTTACCTTAATGGCAACGGCTGTAACTAGCCAGGGCGGGTTTTGTTGTTCAGTTATTGGTAACTAGCTAGCGTTAGTGGCTAAACCCGCCCCGACAATTGACCCCCGCGGGCCCCGGGGGGGCCGGGGGGCGCGGGGGGGGGGGGGGGGGGGGGGGGGGGGGGGGGGGGGGGG
>CAZNNK010001122.1:0-2262 GCA_964574085.1 uncultured Coleofasciculus sp. | reverse complement strand
AACCCCAACTGAAAATTGTGGCGATTGAGCCAACTAAGAGTGCGGTTTTAAGTGGCAAACCAGCGGGAATCCACAATCTCCAAGGAATTGGTGCTGGGTTTGTTCCTGACGTGTTGCGGATAAATTTGATTGACGAAATTATGCAGGTGAATGAGGCGCAAGCCTACGAAATCGGGCGTCAGTTGGCGCAGGATGAAGGAATTCTTAGTGGTATTTCTACAGGGGCGGCGGTGTATGCTGCATTACAGGTGGGGTGTCGTCCTGAAAGTCGCGATCGCCTAATTGTGGTGATTCAACCCAGTGGTGGAGAACGGTATCTAAGTACACCAATGTTTTCCCATTCAGCTTAACTTGACTGAGTTCAGTGATATAAAAAACAACTATCACCTGATTGGGGGATTTCAAACTCAAACAATGGTGATATTTTGAGTTGCCAAGTTTAAGAAAATAGCGACAACTGGATCACTTCTCCACAAGCGAAAACAAAGCAAGAACCTTAGTTTACTGAAAAAATCAGCAAATACCACTATTTTTAATAATTTCTTGATGATTTTGCCCATTTTTAGGGTTAGACAAGTGATAGTTAATGTGATATAATGACGAACAATGAAGTTAAGTAAAGTCTGTCGCACTAGAAATCTGCAAAAATCATCAGGGTAAATAAGGCAATCTAGCCCTGGAACGACTCATCTACGAACCCACCGGACGGCTTTACCGAAACATTCTACAATGTCGTTACTAGATCGAGTTAACCGTTAGCATTAGTACAGTGTTCAGGTTCCCCACTATGTTATTAATTTAACATAGCGATTTTCCCAAGTTTTCATTCATTCCTAGTGACCTAATATTGACCTTGACCTGAGATACTTTCACTCAATCAAGGCTCAATTTAGGCAGGATTAATAACGGACGAGTCCTTATTGTGAAGTCCAAAAGCTTATCTTATAAGAGGTATAAAGGAAAAACTCCCTATTTTTCCTTAGATGTTGTCTAGCTAATCAGCGTTGGGTTTCGTTTCTCAACCCAACCTACGTTAATCAGGGCGAATTCTACCCATGTCAGGACGTTGCATCATGTCCAGCAACAATTGATCGGTCAAAAATTATGCTGAAAAAAACGTCTCTTACCCAAAATCCCTCAGTTAACCGTCTGCTGCAACTGTGGGCGCATCGCTATATTCCTGACTTAACTCCTTTTGAAACACCGGAAAATAGCGTGTTTTTGCCCAATGTATTGGAATGCGCTTCTCGTGAAGGTCGCATAGCAACAGCCGCCAAACTAGAGGATCATCTGATCCAAATTAAATGTCAGATGGCGTCGCTACAAGCGCAGTCGCTTTACGCCTATATTCCCAATATTGTGGATTTATCAGATGCACAGCGTTTAGCTCACCATGCGTTTCGCATTTACCAACAATTAAGCACTATATATGGCGAAGTTTACTCTCTGCCGACCCTGTCAATCCATGCGATGTCGTTACCGCTAGACAAGTCTCAGGCAGATACCCTGTTATCTTGGGCAATACCCCCGATTGCCCAGCTTGCCAAAACCCTTGAACCTGTACTTTTAGAATTTCAAGAACAGCATATTGCCACGAAAAATTGGCGTACCCTGGGCTTTCTCACTACCCTATTAAACTTCAGCAATGAATTAATTTTTACCAAATTAAATCAAACTCAGTCAACTCGCCGCCGACTTTCCCTGGGTGAACAAGTTTTACTATTACCCTATTTCAAATTCATCGAAGAACAAGTTGCTCTTCCCTGGGAGCGAGTTTGTGCGGCGGCGGCGTCTCATTCCCGAAGTAGTCCAGCTTTTATCCTGGTTGAGCAGATGTTTCCTCAAAGTCGAGATATTGCCCAAGCCGTTTTTGCTAAACTGGTGAAATTGCTGCCCCATCATCGCAGTCGTCGTGGCAAACTGGAGCATCCGGGAATTACTCACTCTTGTCTGCGAGATTTGGAAATGTTTCAAGCCTATTTGTGGTTGTGTGTTTTAGAAGGGAACATGGTGGCGATTGAAAAGGAATTAGTCGGCTTGTGCGTGCTGGTTATGACTGGAGTAGACGTGCAATGGGAGATGGTTGAACTGTGGAATCAACTGTTAGTCGAGGAAATCCTGGATCGGGTAACACCGAGACAACGACAGTTGTTAAAGCCTTATACGCAACGGTTAAAAGACATTTTCTGGCACTATCGCGATCGCTTCCAGAATGCGTCCGATCCTGAGGACACAGCGTTCGTTGATGTTAACTATCAGTAT
>CAZNNK010001121.1:0-2271 GCA_964574085.1 uncultured Coleofasciculus sp. | reverse complement strand
CAATGGAATATTTGCGCTGGCTGGGGTGATGCTGGGGCTGTGGCTGAGTGGCTGAGAGGCGACAAATCCGAATCTGCAAGGGACTGATGCAGAGGATAAACCTAACGTTGTCGCCACCAGTACCATTATTGCTGACTGGACTGAACAAGTCGGGGGAGATGAGATTGAATTAACCGGAATCCTGGAACCTGGTGCTGATCCGCACGTTTACGAACCCGTACCGGCTGATACCATTGCCTTAGAACAAGCCGATTTGATTCTCTACAACGGGTATAACTTAGAACCTGCACTGATTAAACTGATGCAATCAGCTGGGATAAATGCTAAAACCTTTGCGGTTGGCGAAGTTGTCACCTCCTTAGACTTTGAATATCAAGGAGAAACCGAACCTGATCCGCATGTTTGGGGAGATGCAGACCATGGGATTAAAATGGTCAATGCCATACGCGATCGCTTAATTGAATTATCACCGGAAGACAAAGACGAATTTACCGCCAACGCCGCCAAACTTACGGCTGAATTAGAAAAAGTGGATACCTGGATTACCCAGCAAATTCAAACCATCCCCGCCAATCAGCGTAAACTGGTTACCACCCATGACGCCTTTCAATATTATGCTCAGGCTTATGGATTAGAAGTAATTGGCACACTAATCGGAATTAGCACCGAAGAACAACCCAGCGCCCAAACTGTGAAAACCCTATCCGATGCGGTGAAAGAAGCCGGAGTTCCCGCTATTTTTGCCGAAACCACGATTAACCCCGCTTTAATTGAAACCGTTGCGGAAGAAGCGGGGGTTAAATTAGCCCCATCCGAACTCTATTCCGATTCCCTCGGCGCACCTGGAAGTGAAGCGGATACTTATGTGAAAATGTTGATTACCAATACCCGTACTATTGTCGAAGCCTTGGGAGGCGATTATCAAGCATTTCTGAATGATGAATAATGAGTAGATAAGCTAATTGGATAGTGATACCCTGGCGTAGCATAGCTAAAATAGTGGAACGAATTGTTGGTTAAATTGACGCAGTAACCCCCACACAATTAAAGGATAAATAGCATGAAAACTTTCACAGAAGTTAAAGATATTTTTCGTGAATACAAACCAATCCTTTTGCAAAAATATAATTGGTTGAGCGAATTGGGGATTTTTGGTTCTTATGTGAGAGGAGAACAAAATGAAGAAAGTGATATTGATGTGTTAATTGATTATACAGAAGCACCTGACTTAATTGAATTAATTGATTTTGAATACTATCTCAGCGATAATCTGGGCATAAAAGTTGACGTAGTAACGAAAAATGGATTAAAACCCAGACTAAAAGAGCGAATTTTGTCGGAAGTGGTTTATGTATGACAAAACGAGAATTAGAGGATTTTATTGAAGATATTTTAGATGCCATTGCAGCGGTAGAACGATTCCTGGCAGGGATAAGCTTTGAAGATTTTACCCAAAATGAGGAGAAAATTTTTAGTTGACTCCCTGGAACATCGCTCACCCAGCTTCCTGTATCATCCACACCAAAAACCCTAAAATTTGCTCCACAGGTGGCAGAGGATAATCAATTAAATCAATGGTTACGGTTTGTCCTTCTAGCTTAAGGAATCGCCATTGAGTCCCACTACTAACCGCACCATAAATTGTGTAAATAGGTGTTTGCTTTGCCTGATTAAATCTTTGTGCGGCAACCATTTCAGCAATACATTGCCCAAATCCTGTTCTCAAGTCTGCTTTTTTTGCCTCGATAATAATCACGACTGGTGCTTCAATTTCTAGAAGTTCCTCGGAACGACTCAAGAGAAAATCACACCGTCCATTAAGTCCAAGTGATTCATCAACGGTGAAATCCTCCCCGGAAAATAAGCTGACCTGTCGTTGCAAGATGCGCCGAACTTCCAGCAAAACTGGATAAATAATGCCTTCCGAACGCGCTTTTTCACTAGCCGATGCTGCTAAAGGTAAACTTTCTTCTAAAAAGGATGTCAGGGTTGGGGACGGTTGAATGGGTTCAATATCCGGTAAAAAGTGAATCCCTTCGGCTGTGGTTAAATTAAACGCTTCTTTGACTTTACCAATAGTAGTAAATTGACTGTAGGGCATAGCTGAATAGTTATAAGGACAGGTTTTGTTGTTCAGCTATTGGTGAATAGGGCGGGTTTTGTTGTTTCGTTAGTGGTGGGGAGGGTGGGTTTTGTTGTTCCGTTATTGGTGAGGAGGGCGGGTTTTGTTGTTCCGTTATCGGTGAATAGCGGAATTTAGTCCCTAAACCC
>CAZNNK010001120.1:0-2273 GCA_964574085.1 uncultured Coleofasciculus sp. | reverse complement strand
TGACCGAACCAAATTCTGTACGGTTTTCCCCCCTTGTCTTCTTTCCTTCCTTGTCATCCTTGTCTTGTCTCCACCCTAAAATAAAAAACCTACACCTGTTAGGCTCCCCCAGCTCCCCCTATCTAGCTGTTGAAACTTCGGCGGGTAGGTACTTCTCAATCATCTGACGGTATTCGCTTTTTTGTTTTAATCCCTTGAGTTGATCTAAAATTTCTTTGTCTTTGAAAAATTGTACCGTGGGAGTCCCAGTCACCATGGCATTTTCCGCAATGTCGGGTTCGGCTTCAATATCGACCTCAACGAAGTGAATTTTGCCCTCATATTCATCCACGACTTGATTTAAAATGGGTTTCAGGGTATGGCAAGGACCACAGTTGGGTGAAACATACTTAACCATAATCAGGCGATCGCTCTCGTGGAAGAGTTTGCGTAGGGCATAACCGCCAACATGTCGGGTCTTGTTGATATCAAAGGTTGCTTCTGTATCTGCTATCGGTTTATCGTCCGCCGTCTGGGTAGGTTGTTCAGAGTCGGGTTGCTGGTGATACTCCTGAATCAAGTTATGGGTAGACAACCAGCGTTCCGCTAACATAGCTGCCATACAGCCGGTTCCCGCCGCCGTAACTGCTTGGCGAAATTCATGGTCTTGCACATCACCCGCCGCATAAACCCCTTCTACGCTAGTTTCCACCGAACCCGGTTTGGTGATCACATAGCCCACGTCATCCAGGTCGAGTTGTCCTTGGAACAGGGAGGTGTTGGGAGTATGACCGATCGCGTAAAATAATCCTTTAACCTGTAACTCGCTCTCCTCACCAGTTTGGTTGTTATGGAGTTTAACCCCACTCATCCGACCCTTTTCGCCAAACACATCCACCGCCTCGGTATTCCAGTGAACGGTGATATTGGGGTTATTTAGCACTCGATCTTGCATGGTTTTCGATGCCCGCAGTTGGTCACGGCGCACCAATAGATGCACATGATCCCCGTATTTGGTTAAATACACCGCTTCTTCCGCCGCCGAGTCACCCCCACCCACCACGGCTAGGGATTGACCATGAAAGATAGGAGTCGCCCCATCGCAAATCGCACAGGCGGAGATTCCATGACTCCAGAATTGATGTTCGCTGGGGAGTCCTAAACGTTTGGCGGTGGCACCGGTGGCAATTACAATACTGTGGGCGTGAACTTCTCGCTCATCAGAACGGATAATAAAAGGACGCCGACTCAAATCCACAGACGTGACATCCTCGGTATAGCATTCTGTCCCCCAGCGTTCAGCTTGGGCTTTCATCCGTTCCATCAGTTGCGGACCGATGATTCCGTCGGGGAAACCGGGAAAGTTCTCTACATCCGTGGTGGTCATTAACTGACCGCCAGGAAGTCCCCCGGCTTGGAAGCCCTCAAACATCAGGGGTTTCAGGTTGGCGCGGGCGGCATAAATGGCAGCCGTGTAACCCCCAGGACCTGAACCGATAATCACCAAGTTTTCTACTGTAGGATTAGACATATAAATAAACTCATCGCTTTACCTCGTGAGACTCCGGGTTCAACGAAGTAACCCGGAGAGGGATAGAGGTCAAACCGCGCCACTCAACGTGGCAAGGTTTGACAGTCCAGGTGAAGGCACGACATTTCGACTTATCTCGACTTCGCTCGATACAAGTCGCTCAATGCGAACGATTAACCCCGTGCTTCGTTGCAACAACTGGACTTTTTTAGCAGTGAATTGTCCCAACCGTTTCCAGTTGGCGTCACTGACCGAAACTTGTCTCTCGGTGTCTCCAGAACACCAACCGACGTAAGTTTTTCCAGCTTTTTCGGCTATAACTTTGTCGCCCTTCCTGAACACCTTCCGGGTAACTGTGCCGCCATACTTGCGCCGCTTACCCCCAATGGAATGGACACACAAATGCAACTGTCTACGGCTGATTGGTGGTCTACGGACTATGGCGAACGGTGATGGCGTAACTCTGACATAACCACTCCAGTCGCCATGTTTGGCATTATCAGAGTGCCATTCCTGCCATCGGGTAAACTCAAACGCGGCTAAGGTTACACCATCAACGGCGTGTGTGGCTGGTGTCTGTTGGTCCTTGTTTTTCTTGTCCTTGGCTAACCCTAACCACTGCCTAAGCTGACTGGTTCCATTCCCGTCCCGTTGCCATCCAGTATGAGTCGTTACTGGGGCTAATTCACGCAGCCAGTTAAGCATCTGTTTGTTTGGGTCGGCGGGAGATATTGCTACCTCCCGTCTCCCTTTCAAAACCGTG
>CAZNNK010001119.1:0-2275 GCA_964574085.1 uncultured Coleofasciculus sp. | reverse complement strand
GCTCAGGAGGTTATTTATCAATTCCTACTCAATCGAGTGGAAAATGACCCTCCAGAAGTTGTTTTGCAAGAATTTAAGCAATTATTTTTTTCCGGTGAGTGTACACAAAATTCAGATATCGCTCACTCAATGCACGAACTACTTGAGCAAAATCATGAGCAAGAATTTAGAAATACTCTGAAGCGGTCTTGCTATATTTTAGTTAACAATTGGTTGGCAAGTCGGCGGTCAGACGCGATAGAGGAGTTAATTCAAACGCTGGCTGAGGCGAAGCAACTTCCATCGACTGCCTCTCAAACCCTGAATCGTTTGAGAACATGGATTGCTAATTTTATTGAAAGTCAGGACTATCAAGAACTTAAAGTATTTACCTTAAACCGTACCGAGCGTCTCGGCTGGACTCATCGTTATGCCTATTACTTATTGTTACCGCAATATTTAGATTCTCAAAATCCCGTTGAACAGCGGGAGTTAGCCAAAAAAACGGCAAAACGATTAAAAGAAAAATTTAAGTTTGAGCTAGCAATGTACACCGTGCATTGCAATTCACCAACCTTTAGGAAAGAACCGCCCCCAAATCCCACTCGACTGGGCAATGGAATTATTCGTCTGCTCAAACAACTGATATCGCGTAAGTTCCTGCACAATTATTCTCATGCGGCTGATTTGTTTGTTCAGCAGAGCAAAACGCTCAAGTATCGAGATTGTAAGCAAAAATTACTCGACTATTTACTGTTTTCAACCAGTCCTCACCAGTCGATTGATTTTTTCAAAACGACACTGACCGAAAAACTCAAGAGGCTCTATGAGTCATACAATGAGCAAACGACGACCATGGAGGTATTACTGCGGACGTGTCGGCGCACTTTGGAATTTCTAACTACAGAAAATGGACAAGAACCCTCGCCGCTTTTTATTGCCCTCACAAGCCAAGGCAGTCCGCTGACGATTGTCGTTCTTTTGCTTAAAGTTATTTTACTGTGTAATTATGTTCGCACTCATTTAGATAATTGTATTGCCAATCTCATTCGCTATTACGAAAAATATCCGGAGTCCGAATGTCGCTGGTTTATTAATTTCTTGGATATTTTTAATGTAGTCTTTGCAATTTATACCGAAAATGTGAAATTTGATGTCGTCAAAATTAAAAATGGCGAATCTCAGGTTTCTGAGTTGGAGGCATACCGTATTTTTTGCCAATTGAAAGGCGCAGATTTACGCGGCAGTGATCTCAAGGGGGCTGACATTCGCAATAGTGATTTGGGTGCGGCGGATTTACGGGAAGCGAATCTCAGCAGTGCGGATCTAAGTGAAGCGAATCTGAGTCTAGCTAAATTGGGGAGCGCTAATTTAAGTAGTGCCATACTCATGGGAGCTGATTTAACGGTTACCGACTTAAATGGTGCAAATCTGAATGGGGCTAATTTGAATGACGCCAATTTGAGTCGTTCCAATTTGCAAAATATTAATCTGCGCCGTGCCAGTTTGGTTGGGGCGAAACTACGGCATACCAACCTGCAACAGGCGGATCTCAGCTATGGAAACTTGCATCAGGCGATTCTCACGGGTGCCAATCTCAAGGGTGCTGATTTACGACAAACTAGCCTTCAAGACGGCGATTTAAGTGAGGTGGATTTTAGAGAGGCGAATCTGAGTCAGGCGAATTTAACCGGTGCAGACTTACAGCGCAGCCAATTGGATCAAGCCACTTTAGAGGGGGCAATTTTAGAACAGGTGAATCTGAGGGAAGCCAGTCTATTCCGAGCCGATTTGAGCCAAGCGAATCTCAACAATGCACAATTGAATCAAGCGATGTTAAGGGGAGCCAATTTAAAGGAGGTGCGATTGCGTCGAGCTAGCCTCAGTCATGCCAATTTAGAAGGGGTAAATCTGAGTCGTGCTGATTTGAGTCGTGCTGATTTAAGTCATTTAAATCTCAGGGGAGCCGATTTGACTGATACGTTTTTGCGCCATGTTAACTTGACGAATGCGGATTTGAGACAGGCAAATCTCACGGGTGCGAATCTTTTCAATGCTAATCTGAGTGGTGTGAAGGTTGAGGGAGCGATATTTAAGCAAAATGCGGGGTTGACTGCGGCTCAGGGGCGAGAATTAGAGCAGCGAGGGGCTACGGTTGAGTTGAGCAAGTTAAAATCGCGCGATCGCAATGTCTGGCGAAATCCTGTTCCTCCATATCCCTTATTGCCTAAATTGCCTAACCAATCGGACAATTAGTGAATCTCCCATTTAGTTGTAAAGTATATCACTTATACTC
>CAZNNK010001118.1:0-2279 GCA_964574085.1 uncultured Coleofasciculus sp. | reverse complement strand
GTGAGGAGGGGGTGAGGGGTGGTTGGGTTTGAGGTTAATCGAAAAATTTAGGTGGGGAATAGGGCGGGTTTAGGAACAAAATTAACAGAGAAACCGATAACATGGCGACAAAACCTGCCTGGCTCCACGCGCCTACAATCCAGGTGTTTCGGGCGTTTCCGGTGTTTCTGGTGTTTCTGGCGTTTCGGGCGTTTCCGGTGTTTCTGGCGTTTCTGGTGTCTCTGATGTCTCTGGCGTCTCTAGGGTTTCTGGCGTCTCTGGTGTTTCTGGCGTTTCCGGGTTCTCTAGCTGACTGGATATAGTTTGAAATTCCTCAGGGGAACCCAGGGAATAATCCTCTAGGCGAAAATCCCCAAAGGGTGTCTGTTCCAAGCGCGATCGCAAGGCTTCATCGACAATTACACCTGGGGTTTTATTTTTCACGCCAATAATAATAATACTACGCTGATAAGACGTGGCATCTTGATCCGGGAGACAATCGTCTCGGTTAAATTGACCCAGATTTAATAGGCGATAATTCTCTACAGATGGAACATCCCGAAATAACTTTTTAGCTAATAGTTGGATTTGCTCGGCGCGTCGAAAGGCTCGTTGTTCTTCTCCGGCTGGCGTTCCTTCACAGGAAGCGGTACCCACAGAAATAATTTCGCTGGGATTTTCCATCAGGCTCTGTATTCCTTCGTCTTCTAAATTAGACCGTAAGGCATCAATAGGGATCATCTGCTGATTATAGTTAACTTGAAACGTACTCCCCAGTTTCCATTTATACTCACGCGAAAGAACCGCCACACTAAATTCAGCGGTTCTCCCCTGACTATCAGCACCTTCTTTGTAGGTAAAATAATCCACATCTCCTTTTCGTTGCGGCGCTTGCGCTGGGGTAAATATCCAAACCCATTGAGAATTTAACCCGCCTGAACCGATAATCCCAATCCCTAAAATAACCAGTATCGCTACCACTAAAATCGCCACTTGCCAGCGCCCAGCGTGGCGTTCTGGGGTGGGTTCGGATTGAGGAAGGGGAGCGACTCCCACTTTCAGAGTTTCGGTTAATGTGGAAGTTTGGTCATTTAAGGTGTCCAGGCGTTGTAAAATAGCTTGGGCAGTTGGCGGGCGATCGCTCACTTGTCGCGCCATCAATTCATCGATAAATTGCAATAAGTTTGGGGAAATCCCGGTGGTGCGATCGCGCCATTTTAATGTATCCGTTTGAGCATCATATAAACTGATCGGATGATGTCCGGTTAACAAAAAGACAAACGTTCGTCCCAAGGCAAAGAAATCCGATTGTCTCACCGCTTCTCCATGGATTTGTTCCGGGGCGGTATACCCCGATGAAATAATCGCCGTAATCCCGCCACCTGCGCCAACTTTCGCCAGATAGGTGCGGGTAACTTCTCTGGCTGTACCAAAATCAATTAACACCAACTGCCCATCAGGGCGAAGCATAATATTAGAGGGTTTAATATCCCGATGCAGATACGGCTCGTCATGAATAAGCTGTAGAATAATCCCAAGCTGTTTTAACCACGCGATCGCTTGCGCTTCAGAAATGGGTCGATTTTGCTGTTGTTCTAACCACTGCTCTAAGGTAGGTCCTTCGATTTTTTCCATCACCAAGCAGTGCAACCCTAAACCATTCCGCGTCTGATAGAGGAACGAACTATCCACTTGCGGAATCCCCTGATGATTCAGTCGCCCTAACACCACCGCCTCTTGTTCAAACAGTTCCACCGCCTTAGCGTCTTGGTTCAGATGATCCTTGAGAACTTTCAGGATTTTCGGTGTACTTCCTTCGTAGACTTCATAGATTTTGCCAAAGCCACTCTTATCACTAATCAGACGCATCACCCGATAACGCCCATTCAGCAGCAACTCTGAGCCACAGCTTTGACAGAAGCGCTGATGCTCATTCTCGGAGGCGTCGGGTTTTGGGCAGGTGGGGTTAATGCAAAGGGGCATAGGTGGCGATAGAATAGCGACAGTCTACCTATCTCACTATAAATGAATCGGGTTAAACCTCCTCACCGTTTACGACTCAACAGCCAGGGGAACCCACCGCTATCTGTCCACATCACCCATTCGTAGCAGCGCACAGCGTACCCTTACAGATTAGGATAAGGAGTGAATATGGGCTGCTCAACCGCAATCCGAACGATTCAAGACTTACAAGAACGCCGGGATGAATTACTTGCCATTTTTGCCAAACATGGCGCTCACAGTTAATTGCTGAGAATGTATTCCAAGAGGCGATCGAATTATAAGTCAGACGCTTCAAA
>CAZNNK010001117.1:0-2288 GCA_964574085.1 uncultured Coleofasciculus sp. | reverse complement strand
GAATGGTACTGACTGGCATGGTGGTGGGCAATGCCCACCCTACGGTATATCAAGGGTTTCCGGCGATTCCAAAACGCTTAAGGAGCGTGCCATTAACCTTAACATCTTCCAGCCTGATATAGGTCGATCAGCATCGACTTTATTGGGAACATGCGACAATTTGCTGAGGCGGATACCGGGCTGGCAAGGCTATTATGGATTGGGGAGTATGTCAGGGATAGCACAAAACATTACTGTAGGTTGGGTAGAGCGATAGCGAAACCCAACAAGAGATTTTGGGAGTTGGGTTACTCTGCGAGAAGGCTCCGCCTACGTTCCTCAACCCAACCTACAAAGGTGATATGCTCCCAATGGATTGTGGCGTAGTAACGATTCCTGTTTCAGCGAGACGCCTGACAATTCTTGATGGTGATTTCTACCTTCTTTCAATGTCTTCCACCCTTTATACTTTAGACTTCAGATGACAGCGACAGTCAAAATTCAGCCTTCTGGCTTCTGCGTTCGGTATCCCAAAACCTCTTGGCGAGTCACGTTTGTTGAGGAAGCGTCAGGGAAGTTCCGGTTTTCACTGATTGGATCTGACTTTAAGTTTGAACCCAGAGATCGCTACCGCTACCCTTCTCATGATGATGCGAAACGTGCGGCTGTTTGCTTTCTGGAGTTGATGAAACGGTTAGCCCGTTCCCGGATGCGCTTAAGCGTGCTAGCTGAGATTGGTCTGTTGAAATTCCCCCAACACCAGCACCGAGGGTATAAACTCTGGTTGGTGGTAGACCGCGCCCGTTATTCCTGGGAAGCGACTCGACGAGATGGTCTTTGTATTCGATCGCAGCGCTGGTACAAGCGACCGGAAACGGCGTTATCTAAAGCACAGCAGCATATTGACTGCGAGTATGCCAAGTCTCAGATCCGGGATGTTATTGGTTGGGTTTAGGGCGTGGCTTGTCCATCCAAAATTCCGACTAAAATCCTCACCAACTCTGCTAAATCATCCGGCAACGTATATGACCCAATATCTCTGGTAATTGTAGACGTACTTCGCTCCAATTTGCCAAACACCCACAATTCTCCAATCGTTACCACCCCATATAACACCTCCGGCGACTCCTCCAGCATTGCCAATGCGATCAACTCCACCGCCAGTTGGGTAAACCCCCGTGTCAAATCATCCCGCTTTGCTTCAATAACAATTAATCCCCGTTCTGATTGAATAAAATAATCTAAATTTCCCTGAAGTTGCTCATTGACCTTCAATGGGTATTCAATTCGCAACAAACGGCGACACGTTACCGCCACTCGCGTCAACACTGGCGCAATCAAAATTTCCCGCTTGGCTGTCTCACTGCTGAGGGTGACATAAGGAATCGTGTCTTCCAACTGCTGCTGTAACTCCGACAGATGCTGAATCTCACGAGTGGCTTTTGGTAACTGAAGGCGCTGGCGTTCAAACGTATAGCCGAATTCTGCAAGGACTTCATCTGTATCGTTGGGTAACTCAAAGTACGAGCGAAACGTATAGCTTGCTCCCTCTTGCAAAATTTTGGGCTTAGACATAAGTGGGGATCGTCATTCATCATTTGTCATACTCAAGGCAGCGCCAAGCAAGCTACGTCTTATGTAAGGGTTTGAGGTCGATTTACAGAACTTATTAGAGTTGAGTTTATTGCCACCAATCTACTTACCAGGACTTATGCAGACACACCACGGATGCGGGTAAAGGTGGGTTACGCGACCCTATCACACCCTACACATAGAGGCTTTGCGTAAGTCCTACTTAGCTTAGGCAAGAGCCAAATCATCGTAAACGATTATATCGATTTATTATCTTATTTTTCAATGAACAAAGTTCTGTATCATTGCTAGTCCACAAAAACCAGAAAGGAGTAAAGTAAAAAAGTGAAGTAATGAAGCTTCCCTGACAGATAACCAAGTCTAGTCTAGTGTAACTTAACCATAAAGGTAACGAGGTCAAAACATCTGTTTACCCCAATATCTGTCTCGTCAACAAACAACAGCAACGATAAACATGATTGCTCATATTTCCTCAAATAAACGACTGGGAGCCATGCGACTGAAAGGTGTGAGGTAAGTCAGCGCAACTCTAAAACCAATTGTGTCAATCGAGGAAATTACTGGCAGAAATGTAAACGTTGCTGTTGTTTTTCAGTCAAGAACTATCGCTCTTATTCAACGGGCAAAATGCCACGTACCAGGATTTACACTCCCCCAGCTTCCTCTGCTCCCTCTGCTCCCTCTGCTCCCTCTGCTCCCTCTGCTCCCTCTGCTCC
>CAZNNK010001116.1:158-2288 GCA_964574085.1 uncultured Coleofasciculus sp. | reverse complement strand
ACCCAGTCAAACCCCATAGCTATGTGGCATATCCCCCCGTACTCGAAGACGCGATCGCTCAGGTGATGCCCATCGTCATGGAACAAAGTCCTGACCGAGCCGTTGAACCTCGCTGGACGGCGCTGAAACTGCTAGAGTACGAAGACCGGATTGCGCCTGAGTTAAGAGGACAGGAGTTAGAACAACAGGTGGTAGAGCAGCGCCGTAAGATTCATCAGGTGCTGGGCGAAGATATCGATATTATCGTTGCCGATAGTCGTTACGGCTTTGTGCGTCAGCTGGTTAATGGGGCGACAGAACGCACCCGGGAAGTCAGCAGTAATTTGTCTGACCAAATCGATAGTGTGGTACTCAACCGCTGGTTCGGTCTGCCCATCTTTCTGGTGGTACTGTACCTGATGTTTGTGCTGACGATTAATGTCGGCGGTGCCTTTATTGATTTTTTCGATATCGTGACGCTGACGATCTTTGTCGAAGGTTTCGGCGAGTTACTCAGCACGATGGGTACACCCGAATGGCTAAAAGTTCTGCTGGCTGAGGGGATCGGTGGCGGGATCCAGACAGTGGCGACGTTTATCCCAATTATTGGTATCTTGTTTTTGTGCCTTTCTGTCTTGGAAGACTCCGGGTATATGGCGCGAGCCGCGTTTGTCATGGATCGCTTTATGCGATTTGTCGGTCTTCCGGGGAAATCCTTTGTGCCGATGTTAGTGGGGTTTGGCTGTAACGTGCCAGCGATTATGGCAACCCGCACCCTAGAAAATCAACGCGATCGCTTGATGACCATTGCCATGAACCCCTTCATGTCCTGCGGCGCACGATTACCGGTTTACGCTTTATTTGCGGCGGCGTTTTTTCCGATAGCGGGTCAGAATGTCGTCTTTGGACTTTACCTGATTGGTATTGCCATGGCGGTGTTCACCGGGTTGGTCTTGAAAAACACCCTGTTACAAGGTGAAGCCTCGCCCTTTGTCATGGAACTCCCCCCCTACCATCTACCGAATCTCAAAGGGGTGTTGTTGCGTACCTGGGATCGGCTCAAAGGGTTTATGCTGCGGGCAGGGAAAGTTATCGTGATCATGGTGATGGTATTGAGTCTATTGAACTCAATCGGGACTGATGGCTCCTTTGGTCAGGAAAACACGGATAAGTCGGTTCTCAGTTCCATCAGCCGCTCAATCACTCCCGTCTTTGCACCGATGGGGTTAGAGCGAGACAATTGGCCCGCGACGGTGGGTATTTTTACCGGGGTTTTTGCCAAGGAAGCGATGGTGGGTACACTTGACTCCCTTTATGGTCAACTGGGAGCAGAGGTAGAGCCAGAAACGCCAGAAACGCCAGAAACCTTTGACTTTTGGGGAGGGATTGGTGAAGCGTTTGCCACGATCCCAGCTAATTTAGCCGAGGTTCCTGGTAATCTGCTTGACCCCCTGGGTATATCGGTGGGTGATGTGAGCAATCTTGAAGCGGCGGCTGAGGAGCAAGAGGTAACCACAGGTACCTTTGGCGCTATGGTTCAACGCTTTGACGGTCGAGCGGGTGCTTTTGCCTATTTGCTGTTTGTGCTGATGTACTTCCCCTGTGTCGCCGCGACTGCAGCCATCTACCGGGAAACCAACGTAGGATGGACGGTGTTTGTGGCAGCTTGGACGACGGGACTTGCCTACTGGAGTGCTACGTTATTTTACCAAGGGGCAATACTCCCTCAGCAACCGGGTACATCCCTGGCTTGGATGGCGGGATTAGTGCTAGTCATGGCGACCACGATTGTGGGTTTTAAGATAGCACAACCCGTTCGCCGGAACAGGCGTCAGATGATCGGCAATTAGATAGGGTTTGCTGAATAACTGGACTTTGGACAAACAAAGTGCGATCGCGGTTGGGAATCTGGTGTTTTTTTATCGGGTTTCAGGTTAATTAAAATATGATATTGGGGCATAAAACCCAATGTAGGGGCGGGTTTAGGGACAAATTAATGGAGCCACCAATCACCTTTCGACAAAACCCGCCCAGCCCCAACCTTTCACCTAACCAAAAACCCAATGTAGGGGCGGGTTTAGGGACAAAATTAATCAAGCCACCAATCACCTTTCGACAAAACCCGCCCAGCCCCAACCTTTCACCTAACCA
>CAZNNK010001115.1:0-2292 GCA_964574085.1 uncultured Coleofasciculus sp. | reverse complement strand
GCACTGGAGTTTCTGTGCCTTCCGCCGCGATGCGGGTCAAGAGGGGGCGTATTGGCTAGATTGGGGGCAAATTCTGGAAAAGACAGGGGATGCGGTACAACGGGGGGCGACGGAAATTTGTATGCAGGGGGGTTTGAACCCGGAAGCCAATATTAATGGCGCGGCTTTACCTTATTATCGGGAATTGGTGCAAACGATTAAGCAAGCCTTTCCCCAACTGCATCTCCATGCTTTTTCCCCCCAGGAAGTCCAATTTATCGCTGAACAGGATGGATTGAGGTATGCTGATGTCATTGCCGCACTGCAAGAGGCTGGGGTTAGTTCCATGCCTGGAACGGCGGCTGAGGTTTTGGATGATCAGGTTCGCCGCATCCTTTGTCCGGAAAAGACGAATACAGCTACCTGGTTAGAAATCGTGGGAACGGCGCATCGATTGGGAATGCCCACAACTAGCACAATGCTTTCCGGTCATATTGAAACCAAGCAACAGCAGATGGGGCATTTAGCCAAGCTGCGATCGCTCCAGCAACGAACTCGCGCTCAAGGCTATCAGGGCTATATCACAGAGTTTATTCTACTGCCTTTTGTGGGTCAAGATGCCCCTAAACCGTTGCATCAGCGTGTGGGGCGAGATCAACCGATTCTCAAAGATGCCCTATTATTAACGGCGGTGACGCGAATTTTCTTGGGCAATTGGATTCCTAACCATCAACCAAGCTGGGTGAAATTGGGTTTGGCTGGTGCGAAGGAAGCTCTCAGATGGGGCTGTAATGACATTGGCGGCACGTTAATGGAAGAACATATCACCACCATGGCAGGCGCTCAAGGGGGAACCTGTATGGACGTTGAGACGCTTCAAGACGCGATTCGTTCACTAGGGCGTCCCCACCAGCAACGAGACACCCTTTATCGACCGATACTACAGGAGTTGTCAGTTGTATAAGTCCAAAAGGGAAAGAAAGAGTTTTGACGAAAGTAGGGGCGCATAGACGTGCGTCCTTACCAACGTCCAAAAACTGATCCCCTAATCAATCAGTAATAGCAAGTCCGGTTGATTGCCCACCGATACAATCACCTCATAACAAGTATGTAGACAAAAATGATATCAATCCAATAATTCATCCACTGCCACACTAAATCCTTTTAATACCTCCTGTGTTCTTGCGACTTCACCCTTACCAAACCATAACTTCTGAGTTGGAGTCATCACAAATATTAAGCGATTTTCTGGTAACACTAACCAAACTTCCTGACAACCTGACTCTAAATACTCAGTCGCCTTTGCCCAAAAATCCTCAACTAAGTCAGTCGGTGAAGCCACCTCAGCAATTAACGGAAAACTGACAGGCAGTACCTCAAACTCACCATACTCTTCAAGCAATTCGCGAGTGATATAAGCAACATCTGGACGCCGCCCTTGCTTGTTAGTACGACAGGGGGCTTCTGTCAACACTTCTCCCCCTTGCCCACTGGAGATTTTATAACTCCTCCAGTAATAATCTAATCGGGATTGAGTGACACTATGCTTAAACGTCATTCCATTTTTCTCAACCAGTTTCCCATTCACCCACTCCATCCGATCAGGAGGATTTTGCATATAGTCTTCCAGGGAGAAAACTTGTTGTCCAACAGGAGTAGTGACCATATCTGCTTACTTTCCTTGTGTAGCAATTATTGACAGATAACTTCATCTAGGATCGATTTTCTGTCGCTTCAACCAGTTCCGCCATAGAACAATTCAACATCTCGATCAAACGCTGAACCTGAGCCACTGTCAGGCGAGGTGGATTTGAACTCGTCTCCCACACGTAGATTGTTTTTTCCGTCACGCCTAACTCCATCGCCACTTGTCGGCGGGTTAAGCCAGCACGGTTTCGCAATTCCATCAAAGTTACTTGATTACTTGCTTCAGTCATTCTATACTGAACGGTAATTACTATAAGGTATAGATAAAACGGTAAAAACAAGGAATACACTAAAGAGCAGACGACTCGGAAAGCAATCGCTCCTAGACCTTCTGAGTTACCCGTTCTTTCCTCAGTGTCTCACCTTGTTCACCCGTTCTTGTCAATTACGACAGTGAGTCTATACCGCATCAGAAGCCAGCGCCTCGACCGACCAAGTTTCCGCGCTGGCTCTGACTCCCTCATACAAAGGAGATGAATCCATTATGAAACATACTGACTGGCTGCGACTCCACCGAGAAGGAGAAAGTATTTGCGACGTCGCCAGAGAACAAGGGTATCTGTGCTACAAACAAGTCCATCGCCTATCTTGGAAATTGCACAAACC